>DATDVX010000041.1:0-5403 GCA_035289885.1 Candidatus Nanoarchaeia archaeon
TTTGTCATCAGTGATGTCCTTCTTCTCTTTCAGGATGTCCAGTTCCAATTGCAGGGCGTCTATTTTCGCTTCAAGCTTACCGATATCAGCATCACTTATGTCATCTGTATCATCATCCTGCTTCTCGCATCCGATCAGCAAAAGAATTATCCCCAGGGTTATTATGATTGCAGTTCTCATGTCCAGCCTTTATTCCATGAGGTCAAGGTTTCCCTCTATGGCTTCAAATACGTCTTCAGTATCATCAAGGTCTGATTCCTTGGCAGGGTCGTATTTAATCGCAGGCTCAGGAATAGTCTGCTGCCCGTCTGTTGTTTGCTCCTCTGCTGCTTTGTCGCAGCCAGCTAAAACTATTATCGCCAGCACAAGTAAAATCATGGCCGCTTTCATTGTATCTCAGTCCCCCACATCTTCCTCAACTCAGTGATGAACGGCCTCACTCTAGTCGGGCTTTCATTGCCTATTACTTTCTTCTTTATATCAATGATCTTCGATATCAGGAACGCAGCTCTGTCAGATGTTATCTTCCCTGCATCATACGCTTTCTCCGCCCTTTCTTCAAGGTCATACAGGAGGAATAGCACGTAGTTCCTCTTTGATTCGCCTGCTACATTTCTGAAGCACTTGTCCTTTGACTTTCCGCTCTTGCTGTAGCACGGATAGACTTCCTTGTAAAGCTCAGCACATGCACTCTTGTCAGCTGCTGCATTGCATGATTCATGCACGCCTTCTTCGCCGCCTTTTTCCAGCCTGCACTTCACTCTCTGGCTTAAGCTAGTGAGCTCATCGCACGTCTTCTCTTCTTCAGCTGGAACATCTGTAGTCACAGGTTTTGGCCTGCTTCCTCCGCCACCGCCGCCTCCGGCTGCATAAGCTATTGAGGACATCGCTAAAACAATTATAATCATCAACGAGAAAACAAGGTTGCTTTTCATCGCTTCTTCAAGGATGCTTCCGGATATTTAAGCTTTCCTAGAGGAAAGTAATAGATCAAATTTCATAGATGCTATCATTTAGCGCGCTTTCTCCGTAAACCTTACGGAAATTATTCGACCTATATGCTACAGGCAATAATCACTCCTCAAACTGCCTCATAATATTTTTAAAGCGTGTCGTTTAGTCATTATAATGAACAATATTTCAAGACAAAATATTGAAATGGGCAGAAAAATACGGCATGAACGTTTACAAAACTTTAAACGGGAAATCCCTCCTGTTGGCGAAATTATCCAAAATAAGACTATCCTTGTTGAAAAATGGTTCACTCATTATCTCAAGCTTATAAATTTTGGCACACGTGAGTTTAAGGAAATAATAAAGGTTAATAATAAAATAAAGTTGGTTTATACATGCTATGCGAACTCGCAGAAAAAGAAATACGTTAAGTATATCCCTGCTACAATCACTCTTGATGACGACTTTCAATATTTTTTTGGTCTTTGGTGCGGCGATAGGCTTGGAAAAGGAAGAATCGGTATTGCAAATAAAAATAAAGGCATCCTTGACTATGCTGAAAAATATTTAATCAAACTTTACCAGACTCCTGAAAAAGTGTTACAATATCACTTTTCAATGGAAAGGCCTAGTTTAACCATTGAAGTAGACAGAACACAAATCATCAAAAGCGACAGCATGAAAGGAAAGAAAGGTTATGTTATCATGGTCGGGAATATTAATGGCATTCTATCAAGTTTTTTTCATTATCTCGACAAGAACATTGATGAGGTATTAGGATTATTGCCAAATAAATATGCGTTCTTTTCTGGTTTGTTCGATGCAGAGGGAAATGTTTCCCTGGAAGACAAGTGCGTAAGGTGGTCTTGCCTTAATATGGAGAAAGTACATATCTATCAGAAATATCTTAAAAATCTAGACCTGTTTGATCGCTATGATGGGTGCAGTCTCGTAAGTTACAATCTCAAGGTATTCCAAGCAAAGATTCTTTCTTTCTTAAAAAACAAAGATAAGACTAACAGAATCAATTTGCTTTCTCATAACGAAGGAACTCTTGAAAAGCGATTTTTGGTCATCCTCGAAAAAATTAATGAATTACCCTACGCAACAAATAACAATTTAGCGAAAGCTTTAAAAAGGGCTAAAAGGTATGCTCAACTTAAGTTTTTAGAAGACGCTGGTTATATATTGCGGGCGGGTTATCCGAAAAAAGCGTATCTGACTGAAAAAGGTCTAGAACAAATTAAACGAGGAAACAAGAAATGATCATTCCTATGCGTTGCCACAGCTGTGGGAAGCCTATTGCTCAGTTCTGGGAATCATACAAGGAAAGAATTGCAAAAGGCGAGGAAAGGAAGAAAGTAATGGATTCTCTTGGTTTGGAAAGGTACTGCTGCCGTGCTATTTTCCTGGGTCACATAGACTTGATAGACATTGTTGCCAAGTTCAAGAAAGCTTGATTTTATTCCTTATAACAACGCTTATATATCGCCCATATTGGTTCTCTGTATCAACTTTTGGGTGAGTATTTTGACTAGAAAGGGAACAGTGAGCATCCATGCAGGGAAGAACCTCGCTAGTGTTATCTCAAGGACGCTTGCACGGGATCATTACGCGGCCATAAAAGAGCTGGTGAGCAATTCTTACGACGCTGATGCGGAAAATGTCGGCATCAGGGTCAGCACTCTTGAAGACTGCCTTTCAATCGAAGACGATGGGTCAGGAATGGACGAGCAGGAGCTTCAAGGATTTTACAGGATGGGTGACAGCGCAAAGCTGGCGGAGCCGATAAGCCCGAAGGGCAGAAGAAGAATCGGGAAATTCGGCATCGCGACAGTTCTTTTGGAGTACTTGTGCGGCTCTTACACTCTGGAGACTTGGAAACGATCACAGAAGATTATCGTTAGGGAAAGGTTCAGGGATACTCATGCTGGAAAGAAGCCGCGTGTGTATGTTGAAAGATCAAGCAGGAGAGTTTCAGGGACAAAGATCACGATGACTGACCTGAAATTCGACAAGCATTCTTTCGATCCTGATAAGCTGAAGAGCATTCTGGAGTGGGAAGTCCCGTGCCTGCCAGATTTTAAGATATTACTGAACGGCGTGCTTCTCCCTAAACGTGGTATAGTTACGTTCTGCACTGAATACCTTCTTGACCAGGTAGTCCCTGGCGTTGGAAGGGTGCATGGTTCTGTATTCTACAATGACCGCAAGATGCTAGCAACTCCGGGTATCTTCGTATATGTCCATGGCAGGTCGGTAGGGAGTCCAGACGCATTCAACAGTCATCTTTCAAATTCAATGCGTAATCGCGTAGTTGGGATTATAAATGCAGATGGCCTCGAAGGGCATGTTGTCTTTGACAGGGCTAGCTTCAGGGAAGACAGCAATGAATATCTCGCAGTGCAAAAAGCGATAACAAGCATGTTAGCAAGCGTAAGCACCGATATAAGGGACTTCACAAGCCCGCGGAAATTTTTCACTCATCGCGGCAGGGGAGTGGATTTGTTGCTTGAGGGCATTCATGCTGCTGAAGCAAAGTTGAATAGGGAACTTGTTCCAGAAGGCGAAAAGCCCTATCATTTCGAATTGCAGCTGGATGAAAGGAATCCTTGGGTCAGTAGGCTTGATCCGGAACAAAGAGTCATATACATAAACGCTTCAAACCGCCAATTCTCAAAGCTAGTCAATATGTCTCCGAAAGATGCAGTCGCATATCCTATCATTATGTTGGCCTTGTCTGCCATCGCTGATCACCAAGTTGGCGCAGATGATGCATCAAGGCAAGTGGTGTTCGCACTCGGCAAGAATACAAGGCTTGTTGCAAGAGATATTTTCCAGGGTATGGAGTCGCTTTCTGAAATTGTGAGGGTAATGAAGCATGGAGAGCAAGACTCATCAGTTCCTATAGACGAGATCCGGCTAAACAACCACAGGTTGTACACTGTCTATGACATCAGTACGAGATCCGGCTACGATGTGAATACTCTTTATTATCTCTGCGCAGCAGGAGTGCTGATTCCGACAAGGAAAGACACATATGGTTGGAAATTCAGCGCTAATCAGATTATGAAAGTATTGAGACAAGTTGATGGGTATGTTCCTCTTGGCAGGGTTCTTGCGCAAAAGGAGTACATGGAGCACTTCAGAACCAGCAACAAGGATCCATTCATTCCTCTTGAGACCGAAGTTGCTTCAATGCCTGATCTTCCAGCTTATATGAGAGACTTTGGAAAGACTCACCCGATGATGTTCGTGAAGCGAGGATCTGTTGACGAGGCTAAGGCTTACTTTGCAGCAAGGGGTGTGCCAAGATGACAGAAGGATTGTATATCGAGAGGAGCCTGGGGTTCAATCTAAGGTCCGTCCTTGCAAGTTCGCTTGTGAAAAGCACATATGAAGCTATCAAGGAGTTCGTAAGCAACTCCTACGACGCTGACGCTAATAATGTGGTGCTTGCTGTCAATACACTGGATGACGTGCTTGTTATAGACGATGACGGCACGGGTATGGACGAAAGGGGTTTGCAGGGTTTCTACAGGATGGGCGATAGTGATAAGATCGCGAGCCCGCTCACTGCGAAAGGCAGAGCCAAGATTGGCCAGTTCGGGATTGCCACAGTGCTTCTTGAGTATCTTGGGAATAATTATACTCTAGAAACATGGAAAGCCGGCAAGAAAATTATTGTCGCTGAGGATTTTAGCGCTGCTCCGAAGACCAAGTCTGGCTTAGAGTATCTCGTCAATGATTCAGCTGAGCGGCCTCACGGCACTCGCATAACCTTGCATGGATTGAAATTCAAGGACCAGAGGGCTTTCACTGTTGAGAGGCTTGTTCATGTTCTTCGTTGGGAGATGCCTTTGCTTCCGGATTTCGCTTTGACAGTCAATGGACAGAAGGTGGAAAGGGAAGAGGTAAAGCCCTCTGCAACTTATCATTTCGATGAGCAGTTGCCGGTTGCAGGAAGGATATTTGGAGACATGCACTATTTCAATGCTCCTCAAGCAACAAGAGGAGTATACGTCTATGTCAACGGGCGCGCAGTAGGCGATCCTCAAAGCCAGTCTTTATTGAGCGGCCTTCCAGTAGGTCTTATTCCAAGGATATTGGGCATGATACACGCAGATGGGCTTAGGGATCATATCTCATTTGATCGGTCAAGGTTGCAGGAAGACAATCCTGCTACGCGAGAGGTTCTCCATGCTGTAAAGGGCTATTTACGTGCAATAAGGCAAAGCGAAAGAGCATCAACAAAGGATACCACCGCGAGGCTCGCTAAAGAAGCGTTGCCTGAGGCCCTTGCAGCTACTAGGGAAGTCTTAAGCAAGGCAAGACTGGTTGGAATCGAGCGCATGAGATCTGACGGCAAGCTTGCGATGGAACTAGCGAAAGCCTCATCAGACCTTGAATCCAGCGTTCCATTGGAGCAGGGGCGGCTTAACGGCGTCT
>DATDVX010000042.1:0-5270 GCA_035289885.1 Candidatus Nanoarchaeia archaeon
CCCGCGCAACCTTGTCGGAGTCGTGAGGCAGGCATCAACAGGAAGGATAGTGTCTGTCGGCATAGCTGAAACGCACCTTGAGATGGTCAGGGATGGAACAAGATCAAGGGGATTCAAGTTTGCAGAGCTAAGCGAAGCAGCGACGCATCCGCACTACGCCAAGAAGGGGCTTTACACTGCAGTCGGAGTGCATCTCCTTAGAAGGCTCGCTGACGGAGGGTTTGACCTGGCATATGGCGAGGCAAGAGCCTGCGATTACGGAGTCAACAAGGCCTGCATGAACATGGGGCGCTCGTTCAGCGGAAGACTGCTGAAGCACTGCAGGATAAGCGGCGATAGGGAAGTACCTGAAGAAGGTCCATATGAGAACCTCAATGTCTGGGCGATCACATATGACAAGCTTAAGGAATTATTCGGAACTAACAAAAAATGAGCGAAGACGCAAATTTAACACGCGAAGGAAAGGCAGAGTTCCTGAGAAACAGGGGAATGAATCCATATCCAACGAACGCTGAAGACGGGACGCACATCGGAACATACCTAGCGAGATACAGCGCACTCCAAGCTGACCAGAGAAGCCTTGAAACAGAGGTTATAGCAGGGAGAGTCGTCGGGATGCGGGATGTCGGGAGCATAGGGTTCATCGATGTCATGCAGGAGCACAGCAGAGTCCAGCTATATCTCCACAAGGATGCGCTCGGAGAAAGCTATGACATCCTCTTCAAGGGCGTTGACAGGGGAGACTGGATATGCGCAAGCGGAAAACCTTACAGGACAAGACGAGGCGAGCTTTCGCTAGAAGTCGGGAGATGGAGCATGATGTGCAAGGCAACACGCGAGCTTCCTTTCGGAAAAGTCGACAAGGACGGGAAAGTGCGCTACTCTGCCACAGATCCTGAGTTATTGAGAAGGTGGCCTGAGATAAGGCTTGCCATAGATCCTGTCGCATATGCAGCAGCCACAAAAAGATCAAAGCTTATCACAGCAGTCAGGGAATATTACGCAGAGCACGGCTTCCTCGAGATGCCAATCCCTATAATAGAGAGGGAATACGGAGGCGCATCAGCAAAGCCTTTCCTCACAAGGGTCAACGCGATAAGCGGGATGGAACTTCCGTTGAGGATATCGCATGAGCTGACACTGAAGAGGCTTGCTGTCGCAGGTTTCCCGAGAGTGTACCATCTTGGGCCTGCGTTCCGCAACGAGGGGATAGACGCGGACCACCATCCTGAATTCCAGCTCGTGGAATCATACGCATTCAACCAGGATTACTTCCAGGTCATGGAGTTCTTTGAAAATCTTGTCGCAACAGCCTTCCAGAAAGTGAACGGAACCACAAAGGCAAGATTCGGCCCGAACAAAATGGACTTCGCTCCGCCATGGAGGCGCGTCACGATGGTTGATTCATTGAAGGAGTTTGGAAGCGTAGACGTGACGAGGATGAGCGACCTCGAGATGATGGCGCTTGCAGCCAAGTGCAATCCAGATGTCCTTGAGAGATGCAAGATAAATCCCGGGCTTCCTGATGGCGAATTAGTGGAAAGAGTGCTCAAGGAGACTGAACTTCCGATAAGAAAGCCCAGAGGACTACTGATAGCTTACCTGTTCGAGCAGCTTGCAGAGCCAAGGCTTACACAGCCGACTTTTGTTTATGATCATCCAAAGGAAACGACGCCATTGTGCAAGAAGCACCGAGACCCAAGATGGAGCGAGAGCATGGTGGAGCGCTTCGAGGCTTTTGCAGGCGCAAACCTTGATTCAAACGGACAAATCGTGGGGAGCGAGATCGCAAATGCCTACACTGAACTGAATGATCCCATAGAACAGCGAAGACGCATGGAAGAACAAGCCAAGGAAAGGGATGCTGGCGATGAGGAATCATATCCTGCGCCAGAAGAGTTCATCCAGTCAATCGAATACGGACTGCCGCCTTTTGGCGGGCTAGGCTTCGGATTGGACAGGCTGGCGATGATACTGACAGGCGACTTGTTCCCTCCTGAAAGCCCGCCAAGGATACAGGAGACGATTTTCTTTCCCGTGATGAAGCCGCTGACCAAGCAATGACTGAGGAGAAGATGAACAATGAGAGATGTCGGCCAGATAAGCAACGAGCTTGAATACATCGTCTGCGGAGTAGACGCAGAAGGAGTGATCGAGACGTGCGGCCTTCCGGTGTTGTACGAGGTAAACCAGAGGGATATACTGGAGCTTAATGTCTCCCTTGCAAAGGACATTTCTGAGCTGAACGCGAACGTGAGGGGCTTGACTTCTGAACTGATGAAGGCTGTGAAGGAAGTCAAAGGAACAATGTACGGTGGCTCTTCAGTATTGGCTGACGTGACAGCGCTTGAACCAAGGAGGTACAGGACAACTTCATTGTCTGAAAGCTGCGCAAGAAACCTGCTGGACATCACAAGCCAGCAGATTGTCCTCGGCGTCACTGACGAAAGCCTTGGCTTCGAGCTGTACAACCTTTTCAGAAACATAAATCCTGTGCTGCTTGCGCTGACTGCGAGCTCGCCTTACCGCTTCACTGAAGGAAAGCTTGAAGACACGGGATTGCTGAGCAGAAGGCCTGAGAAATATGAGGCGATATGCCGGTATTTCCCGAAAGACATGCTGATGATGAAGCCATTGGCGTCGCTTGAAGAATATCTCGCTGAACTGCGCACGATCTCAGATGAAGTGAATCGCAGGCTCAAGAGCGGCGAGCTTGACGCGAACCTTGAAGAACTTAGGAAGATAAGGAGCAATGATGGAAGAGCCTACAGCTACATACCATTCGACTGCCTCGCGCCGCACCAGATATATTGGCCAAACAGGATACGGCCAGATCATCGGACAATAGAGAAAGGCGGAAGCAGCGTATTCTCATTGGAACTTAGGATACCTGACTTGCCCACAACTGTCAGCAGGATACAGATGCTCAACTCGTTCGTAGTTGGATTGGCTTACTATGCTGCTGATTATGGCGCAGATGACATACCTGCTCCGTTCAATGCGAGCCATGATGACCTCAAGGCAGCTGCAATGGATGGGCTTCACGCGAAAATAAACGGGAATGATGTGTGGTGCGTTGCCCAGGCTCTCGCAGCGTATGCAGGAAGAGGATTGAAAGAAAGAGGGCATACAAGGGAATGCGAACTCCTTGGAAGAAGGCTTGAGAGAGTATTGAAGCATGGCAATGATGCTGAGCTGATAAGGAAAGCAGGATTTATTAACCCTGATGAATTGAGGGATTACTTGGTCAAAAGACTGGCGGCAGACGAAGAATGAAAATCCTAATACTAAACTGCGATTTTGACAGCAGCGCTGGAACTAACGGAGCGCAGATCATCAAGAGGCAGCTCAATAGCATAGGCATATGGGAGATCGCCATAAGAAACGCCTTCGAGAGCAGCATTCCTGAAGATGAAGAGATGAGAAGATATGACAGGATAATAATCACGGGCTCAAGGGCATCTGCCTATGACAATGAGGAATGGATAAAGAACCTCACTAGGGCGATAAGAAAACTGCAGAACATGAACATCCCGACAATGGGGATATGCTTCGGATTCCAGGCCATCGCTGAGGCTCTAGGCGGTAAAGTCGAGGCAAGCGGCTCATACGAAGAAGGATTTGGCTGCGTACATCTGACTGAAGAAGGAAAAGCCCATCCGATAATCTCGCACTTGAAAGAAGATCCCATGGTTTACCAGAGTCATGGAGACATAATAACCAAGATGCCAAGAGACGCTGTCGCACTTGCCAAGAACGAACATTCTTTGCAGGCATACACGCTTGGAAAATTCCTCTGCGTGCAGTTCCATCCAGAGGTAACCCCTGAGATAGCCACGAAAATGGCGGTGCGCGACGGGAAAGACGTGGAGAAGATTTTGAACGGCGTGAAAAATGACTATAAGCTTGCGTCAGAGGTAATAGATCTCTTTGTCAAAAGTTAAGTGGCAGGATTTTTTGAGCTGGAAAAGAGGGATTTGATTAAACAATCTTAGTTTAACTCATAAAATTTCAAATTTCTTTGGAAGTAAATTCTTAATTAACCTTATCCTTTGGTCTTTTGCCCTCAAGAAACTCTACCATATTGCCGATAAAAATTTCTTGTTTGGCTATTCTTGCTTCATCACTAAGGAATGCAATTGGCGGGTACACCACGCAATTATTAAGCTTGGTTAATTTCGCTAAATCCTCTTTTGGCATCTCGTCTGGATGATCAAAAATAAAAGTAATATCGTTCTTTGATAATCTAGCTACTAACGCGTCTGTGCTGATAACCGGCGGCGGAACTGTGCTGATTAAAATGCTGTCTGATTTAATCAGTGGTAGGTTGTTTGCATTTAACAGCCCTATTGTCTCTTCTGCTTCTGCAATGTTAACAGAAATGTAGGTGCAGTTACTAAGCAGGTCCTTAAGTTCTTGGTATTGGAAAGGGGATTGTTTCCTGGTGCGCGACCAATAGCTGACATTGGCACCAAAACCTGCCGCCAACTCGGCTACACGGTTTCCTATCTTACCTAGGCCAATAACACCAAAATTACTATTCTTAAGCTCGCGTGCTCTGATACCCTCAAAGCCATAGTTACCAAATTGCGCGCGCTTTAAACCTTCTTCAACATCTCTAATCTCGTGAAGAATTGCTGTTATTACAAACTCTGCAACTGATTCGGTGCTGTAGCCACCAAGATTACAAACAGGGATATTTCTTTTAGCCGCCGCGGCAAGATCGACTGTGCCATAAGCTGTCGCTAGTATACCAATATATTTTAAATTTGGTGCAGCAGCCAAAATATCTTCACCAATAGGGACCTGAAACCCCAGTAGCAGACAGTCACAATCTTTTAATTCGTCCTTTAGTTTTGGGTCGTTAGGAGCTAATGAAATTTTCTTTTCAACTAACGCGTTGATTTTAGCCCAGTATTTCTCGTCAAAGTGAGTATCTGCGATTTTTATTAAAACTGCTTTTTTGAATTTCATATGTAATGATTTTTAACAAATCTTCAATTTAAAGTTTTCGTTTTGAAAAAAATATTGTGACGTTTATTTTACAGCCAACTTATAAGTTAACTTTATAAACCATTTAAGCCAGTCCTAGGAGTTATGACATCCATAGAGGACTCGCAGCCTGAAGTCAACATAGGGCTAGTTGGGCATGTCGACCATGGAAAGACCAGCTTAACCTTTGCATTGTCTGGAAAATGGACTGACGAGCATTCTGAAGAATTGAAAAGGGGAATCACTATAAGACTGGGATATGCGGACGTCATAATCTA
>DATDVX010000043.1:0-2151 GCA_035289885.1 Candidatus Nanoarchaeia archaeon
TGGGTGATGAACTCTCCGACTGCCTTAGAGCCTGTGAAAGACAGGACTCTGACATCAGGATTCTTCGCAAGAGGAGAGCCTGCTTTTTCACCTGAGCCTGTGACTAAATTGACAACTCCTTTCGGGATTCCAGCCTCAACCAATATCTCCAGCAATCGGTAAGCGCATAACGGAGCATCTGAAGCTGGCTTGAAAACAAGCGTATTTCCGCAGACCAATGCAGGAGCTATCTTCCATGAAGGGACCGCGATTGGGAAATTCCATGGAGTGATCAATCCTGCGACTCCAAACGGCCTTCGAACAGTGAAGCACATCTTGTCTTTCAGTTCTGATGGAGTGGTATATCCGAACGACCTTCTTCCTTCGCCAGCGAAATACTCGAAAGTGTCAATCGCTTCCTGAACATCACCAAGACCTTCCTTTAAGACTTTGCCCATTTCCTGGGTGACGAGCTTCCCTAATTCTGACTTTCTTTTCCTGAGAATAGAAGCGGCTTCAAACAAGATATCCCCTCTTCTCGGAGCTGGGACTTCTGACCATGAACGGAATGCTCTCTTTGCAGACTTGACTGCTTCATCAACATCTCTCTTGTCAGAATCCTGGAAATGAGCGAGAACTTTCTTGTTGGCAGGGTTAATAGTCTCAAAAGTGTTCCTTGACTTTGCGGAAACGAACTTGCCACCTATGTAATTCTTGAAAGCTTGCAGATTATGTCACCTCTAAGCAAAACAAAAGAAAGCATTCTTTAAATAAGTTATGCTTATTGCACCCGCGTCCTTATCCCGGGCGAATAATAACGAGCATCATCCACTACCCTGTTCCTCGAAGGGCCGTGGAACCAAAGGATTAGAGGCCAAAGCGCAAGCTCATAGACAGCGTCTGCGATTGTAACTTTATCTTCTCCTTCCTTTCGGTAAACCCTCTCTGGAGTGATGCTCTCGGATGGAATGCTGGCAACAAGGCTGTAATACCTCCTGCCTTTAGGATCATTGAAAACATGCCCTTTTAATTTTTCGACAAGCGTCCTGGCTTCTGCAGCTCTCTCTTCCTTGCGCCAAAGGGTCTTCCCAGGCGTGAAGATAACGCCTTGAGATATCAGATCCGCTACATACCTACTGAATAGAACGTCATTCCCATTCTCCTCGACATTCCTAGCTGTCGTAGGATCAGTGTTGGCAAGCACAAGGATATGGCTATCGACACCACTATCAGTAGCGTCGTGCAATGTGCCGAACGCAAAATCCCTGCTCAACAGGAATTCAATGCCAGCTACTGATGGAAAATAGCCGACACGCCCTTGAAGATTACGGGGTTTACGGGGTAAAGGCTCATGAGCCTCAAAGAACTGCATGCCAGTGCCCTGGCCGAACGGAGATGCCACAAATTCCCTGATCCTTGACGCCCAAGAATCCCTAACTAGCTGAACATATTCGATGCCCACCTACCCCCTTGAAATGCCTTGTAGAAATATTTACCTTATATATGTATGTCGTAGCTCATGCCACTACAAACTTCTTCAGGATATTGCTCAGGGTCAAGCTGCTTTTTTCCTGGATGTCATAGGTCACGTTCACTATCGGCTTATTCACATTCAATATCCTCGACAAGTCTGCGGGGCTGCCGTCTATGACGAAATCACACGGGATCTTGTTTATTGTTGATTCCAGTTCTTTAATCTGCTGAGGACTATACCCCATCGCCGGGAGAACATCCTTGAGATGAGGGAATTTCCTGAAAGTTTCCCTTATAGAACCTACTGCGTACTTGACTGGGGAGATAATCTTGCAGTGATTCGCCTTCGCTGCCAATAATCCTGCGCCGTAAGGCATTCCACCATGAGTAACTGTAGGGCCGTCTTCAATCGCCACTACTGCCTTGTTCCTCAGCAATCCTGGATTTTCCAGAATTATGTTCGAGGCTGTTTCAATTACTTTCGCTTTCGGATTGAATTTTCTAATGTTTTCCTTGACAATGGCAATGTTTTCTTTTTTAGCAGTGTTGACTTTGTTTATCACGATGACATCCGCTGTCCTGAAGTTGTATTCTCCTGGGTAATATAAAATCTCATGGTTTGGCCTGTGAGGATCAACCAAGACAATGCTTAAATCTGGCTTGATGAATGAGAAATCATTATTTCCTCCGTCCCAGATG
>DATDVX010000044.1:0-3822 GCA_035289885.1 Candidatus Nanoarchaeia archaeon
TGGCTTCATTGGTTGTTATTGTTAGTTTGGTTCCGGTCATGATACCTTTGGTTGTCAAATTTTATCCGGTGATAGCCAGTTACATAGGTTACATCTTGATTGCAACATCTTTGTTCATGATACTGAGGGAGAAGCAGAAAATATTGGTATTGATAATCTTCCTGTTGTCAGGAGCTCTAGGGTTGGGAGTTTTCAATCTCGGCTTGAAGGATCCGCTGTTCCCGTTGCTATCTGGCTTATTCGGTATTTCCGGGTTGTTGCTTAGTATAAAGAACAAGGTCAAGATTCCAGTGCAGAGGATTTCATACCCTCAAGTGAGGAAAAGCGCAGGGTTCCAGGCGATAGCCGCGACTTTATTCTCAGGTACTCTGACTTCCTTTCTCCCTGGCTTCAGCTCTGCGCAGGCTGCGATTCTCGGCTCGAGCGTTACGAAGAACATCGGTGACGAAGGCTATCTCATTCTGGTCGGCGGAGCGAACACAGTCAACATGATCTTGAGTGTTGTCGCTCTTTATGTCATCGACAAGGCGAGGAACGGATCGATAATAGCCGTGTCAAAGCTTCTTGGTACGTTGACAAAGGACAATCTTATTCTGATATTGGCATGCATCCTGGTAGTTGGCGGGATAGCTACAATCCTCACCCTTAAGCTTTCAAAAGTCTTCTCTGGCATAATTTCAAAAGTTAATTACAAGCTCCTTTGCGTCTCGATAATCTCTCTTATCATTCTGCTGACATTTGTCTTGACTGGCCCTATGGGTTTTTTAGTCCTTGTCGTATCGACATCCCTCGGTATCATTCCGCAGTTGAAGAACATTGGAAGGAACCATACAATGGGCTGCCTTCTCATCCCAGTCATACTTTATTTCACGCTCTAGCATAGTTTTATATAGAATTATTCGATAAGTAAGTGCATGCTTTTCGGATTCGGGAAAAAGAAGCCTAAAACGATTTATCAGACTATTCAAATCTTGGAAGACCTGAAGAACCAGAAGAAGGAAACTGTTTCTTTGATTTTCGCTGGAGAGGACAGGATGCGGAAGACTCTCGCTGAAAAGGCCAGGAAGATAATTCTTTCGCAGATGAAATTTGTTGCAATTTTGAAGAAGCAGCTTGATGGAAGCATCAGGCTCAATAGGAATTCCAGGGAAGCCATAGAGAGGATAATGGCTAGTGACTTGATGAGGACTAGCGATGATGCCCGCGGTTTCATCCAGGAATTCTTGTCCGCTCTCCTTGAAGGCAGCGCAGCAGACTACCTCCGGACTTCATACTCGCAGGTGATATGCCCTCTCACGCTCGCAGAAGAGGAGAAAGAGAAGGAAATCAAGAAGGAAGAAGACCAAGCAATCACCCAGGAAGAGTATGTTGAGAACAATATCATTCCGCACATGGGGATGAACCTGAATAAGCAGCTTGAGCTGGCAGGGAAAATTGGGGAGAAGCCGTGGGAGCAATTCAGGTTTCAGTTAAACGACCTGATAATTGAGGAAGAGAAGCTCAAGGCGATAATATTAACTGATGAGCGCATTGCTGACGGCATTATCCAGACTCTTGAGAACGAGATGAAGGGCCTGAAGCGGGCAAAGGTTGTCAAGACGAATAAGATCATTGCGATAACCAGGATGGCGTCTCGTTCATTGACATCTGCAGTCCTCATAACATTCATAATAATGATCGCAGGCCCAGATGGTTTGACAAGAAGGGAAGCGGAAAATCTTTACAATGAAGTCGCAAGGATGACCTTGAAGCAGAAGATACAGAAGATAAACGAAGTTGGATTGCCGAAAGAGGTCGAGCAGGAAGTTGTTGCGAAAATCGCGGAGAAGGAGAACGAGCTAGCCGCAGGAGGCCGTAAGGCAGTCGACTTGAAGGTGTTCAATCTGTTCGTTGATATAAGTGTTGATGTCTACACTAAAACTATAATGAGTGATTTCAAGGTGGAGCTTGAGAAGTACAACAATGAGAGGCTGGCAAGAAACCAGAAGGCCATAAATGTTGACATGAATGAATTCGAGCCAGAGATAAGGTCTGCTGTCCTGCGATTCAAGCCGATAATACTCGCTAAGATGATTGAGTTGAGGGAGCATGAAGGCTGGGATGAGTGGTTCGCTAGGACCGGCTTCGGGTTTACAGCGGTGAACCAGGCCGAGCAGGATATCAGGAGGATTATAGAGAACACTGCAGAGCAGGGTTTGGTAGAGGCAAAGAGATACATCGGCAGGATATTGTCAGGCCTCCCAATTATTGACCAGACCAAGAGCATATCCAAAAATCTCTCAGAAAGCCTCGGGCTGATAATAGGCATATTCGCATTTATCGCAATACTCGGTGCATTCGGGAAGTTAAGGGGGAAGAGCAATATTTTCTGGAAGCTGATGGACTGGTTCGTGTTCAAGCCGATTATCTACCCTTTCACCGAGAACGGTTTCAGAAGGGACCTCGCCAGCATAACCCAAATGTACATTCTAGAGCTAAAGAATCAATAAAGTTTAAATAGCTTTAAAGCAGGACATGGGACTTATGGAAGTAAAAAACTGCAATCTGGTGAAGACGCCTTGCTGCAAGGAAACAGATACGGTGCACAAGATTGCATCTGATCTGAAGAAGAGCAAGCAGAGAAGCATTTTGGTCACGCACAACTCTAGGCCAATAGGGATAATCTCTGCCGTCGATATAGTGAACAAAGTTGTCGCTTCAGGGAAATCGCCGAAGGCAACCAAGGCAAAGGACATCATGAACAAGGTATGCACTATTGACGCCAAGGAAAACGTCGCAACAGCTTACTTTGCGATGGCCAAGAAGGGCTTCATGTCCTGCCCTGTAGTAGACAATAACAGATATGTCGGCACGCTCCAGCTGCACGAAGCGATCAGGTACATCACGCAGAAGAGCAAGCAATAATCAAAAGATGGGAATTTTTTTCGGCAATGCCAAGGAAAAGCCTCTTGAAGAGAGGATAAACGAAATAATCTCCAAGGATGAGAAGGTCAAGTATCTCATCGAGAAGAATCCAGGCTTGAGGGATTATCTCATGGAGAGCTACAGGCAGGCCTATGAAAAAGGCAGGGGCCTTTCTGGCTTCGCTAAGTTCATAGATTATGTGAGAAAACCGCTTGGATGGATAAAGCTTGTCGGCTCGTGGCTCGGCCCAGGTAAAGGTTATTTGGTGAGGGGCCTTGCGAGGGTTGGAGAGCTTGCTTTGTTCGCGCTGCCTTACTCGGTTTATTATGGATCGAAAGGCGGGAACATGAAAGAAGTCGGAAAGATTGTGGGCACAGAGGTAGGAAAATTGTTTGCACCTTATGGTGACGCTGCTAATTTCATCCCAGTATATTCAAATGCTGCAAAGAAATATGTTGAAAATACAGCAAAGAAGTATTTCATGGAAGCGATCCAGCAGAAAGGCCTGGACGTAAAGGGAATTTACACAGGAAAGAACCTCGAAGAAGTATTGAAAGAGCAGCCATTGCCTGGAGAGACATCATCAAGGTCAAAGCCGATTGACACTCTTCCAAGAAGATCTCAAATAACAAGAGCTAGAGAAAGGGTTTAGTTTATTTTTTCTTGTCAGGCTCGCACAGGCTGCATGCCTTCAATTTTAATCTTTGAGCGTCAGAAGCTGTCTTGAACCTAAGCTTATTCTTGTTCTTTATTGATTTGCCGATCCTGCATTTCGTGGTGTGGTATACTCCGGTGACGTCGCTGCCGATGTAGAAGTACGTTGGCTTTCCTGGCTTCGCTCTTTTCTTCTCGATGTATATCCTTTTTATTTTCTGCTGCCTTTCTATGTAGACAGGCTTCACTTCCTGTTTCTTTTCA
>DATDVX010000045.1:0-5104 GCA_035289885.1 Candidatus Nanoarchaeia archaeon
ATGTCTGCAACTTTGAAAGCTTTCTGAGTCAAGTCTGTGTCAACTGCATCAAGCTTCTCTGTTATCCTTGCTCTCAAGGTGATTGTCGTTGCTGTAGAAGTGGTTTCAGTTATTTCTATGTCCGCTAGTGTAAGACCTGCAACAGGTGTGACTGTTGTAAGGTTTAAATCGCCTGTACCGGTAGCGATTGTAATCGTAGTTGATATTGTTACGTTTCTGTCGCTCACATCATCGTCTTCAGGATTGCTTGCAACCTGTGTAGCGCTGCCCCATGTTGGAGCAGTTGAGCTGTATACTGGTGAAGGCAATGTAGCCGAAACCGATAACGCACCAGCGACTAAGAATAATGTCATTAATAGTAGTATTGCACTAAATCTTTTCATTATTTAACCCCCCTAATAATTATTAGTAAATCCATATTGCCACCACTATATAAAGGTTACTATTGCTTTTTCTTCATTAGGGCAGCAGACACTAATGCAATCAAAACTACGAGCATAACTATGAACAACGCCCATACTAGGACGCTTCCGTATTCTGTGTCAGATCCTGAAGTAATGCCTCTGTTTCCTTCCTCGACCACATCAACCACGAAGGTCTCTGAGCCGATTGTCTGCGTAGGCGTCCTCAATACGACAGTTGCGGAGTATCTTCCAGCGTCAGCGTCGCTCTTCGCTTCCAATGGAAGGAATATCGTGGCTGATCTTTGGCCAGGTACGGTTATCTGCTTTGAAGACACTGAGTTGCTGAAGTCCTCGACGTTCCTCAACTCAGCGTAGAACACTATTGGATTATCCTCATTGTTGTTTATCCTCACCGGAATCAACGCCGGCATTCCCTTCTCCAGAACAAGTGAATCGTCAAGCAGTTCCAGCACTGTGCTTGTGTCGCTTATCATGCCTGTTCCTGAGGAGCCATCGCTGCATATTACTTCCAGCGACATTTCCATCGAGCTTTCTGGCCCGTCTGAATTCAATTCAGCTATGAATATGTATTTCCCCTCTGATGCGCCTTCAGGTATGTCAACTGAGAACCTTGCGCTTCCCCTGTTCCTGTCTTCTGAATCGAAGTCATCAAGGTCAAAGTCGCTTGATCTTTCATCGAAACCCAGGTTTTTGTTCCTCAGGGTCGCGAAGACATCATTCTGGTCGTCCTCGCCTATGTTAACGAATTCCACGAATGCGAACACTGTGTCGCCGCACGAGGCTATTGAAGGGCTGAATTTCGACAGTTTCTCGTCGAAGACAACCTCATTGTCATTTGTGTCTATGTTAACGTCGACAGATGCCTGTATGCAATTCTCGTCTTCTGCGTCATCATCGAATGCTTTGACGTATAATTTCAGGTCCTTGTTTCCGCCTATGCTGTCGGAATCAAGCGGTACTGTCAAGGTTGTCGTGAATTCCTCTTCGTCGCCGTCATTTATGTTTATCACGTCTGAGCTTCCGCTCGCGACTTCATCATCGTCATTTATCAGGAAAGCCTCTACCTGCACGTCGATGTCATCAGTTCCCTTGTTCTCGACATCGACTTCGACTTCAATCTCCTCGCCAGGCTTGAAGTCATCGCCAGAGTCAGGCTTGTTTATCGTTATCTTCAGGTCATTCCCTGCTATTCCAGAATCGCAGACTTCGGGCTGCACGTCTATGTTCAATGTGAATGTTGAACTTTCCGTGCCATCTGACACGCTTACTGAGCCTCCGAACATGTCGAAGTCCATCAGTGAAGCGATGTTTGCAGTGGCAGTTATCGTTGCAGTAGCGCCTGAAGCGATTGAACTTCCGCCTGTGAAATTCAAAGTAATCTCATCGTTGTCATTGTCTTTCAGGTCAGCGGCAGAAGCGTTGAATGTGAATGTAACAGTTCCAGCCTGGTTGTTTGTCACGTTGAAAGTCTTGGAAACTATGTCCCCGTTTGTCCCGACAATATCCACTGTAGTGGGCGTTATTGTTGGCGGAACAGCCAGTACCAAGAAGATGTTAAGTATCAAAAAAGTTAAAACCAACGGAAATATCTTGTTCATTTGTGCTAATCCCCCCAAGCCTGTTGCCATCCTTGAGTTACGATTAATATATAAATGTTGCGGTATCGTTTATCTATAGAAACAAAATGAAAAGAGCTCGCTTGGCGATAAGGCCCGATTGTACTGATGATTATTTTAATTATAGGTTTAGAAGGGCGAGGATTGAAGCCGGATATACTTTTGCAGGGTTGGCTGAGACAATAGGCATAACTACTGCAGGGGTATATGCTTATGAGCGGCTCCATTGTCTGCCTGATGAAGGCATGGCAAGGAAGCTAGCCGATGCTGTTGGAAAGCCAGTCGATTATCTGTTCCCGGAGGTGCTGAAAAAACACGCCAAAGAAATCCGCAGAGAACGCAAAGGTACGATTAAATTCCCTTATGGCTCTAGGTTGAATCCGATGCTTCTTGGTGACTTGCCCGAGAGAAGCGTTATAGACGAGCAAAAACCAGAGGATGCTGCAGTAAACCGGGAACTTCAGGAGAGCCTTGATGATGTTTTGAGCACGCTGCGTCCGCACGAGCAACTAGTCGTAAGGCAGTTCTATGGCCTCGGGGTGGAGCGTCATACTCTCCGCGAGATTGGAAAAGGCCTCCATTTGTCAAAACAGAGAATAAGTCAAATAGGTATAAGGGCCATAGCCAAGCTCCAGAAAAGGGGTAAGAATTTTGAGAGGCTCAGGGCCTTCCTTGGCTGAAAGCTTTAAAAACCATTAAAACGAATTTCTATGAAAATGGAATTTCCTGTATATCCGAAGTCATGGAAGAAGGGCATGAACAAGCTCGCAGTCGTTTATCCTAACCTGTATTACGGCGGAGTATACTGCCTTGGTCCTTTGGTCATATATAATATAGTCAACCAGATGGAAAACTGGTTCTGCGAGAGGCATTTCCTCGACAAGAACAACCTGAAAGACGCGAATTTAGTCGGCTTCTCATTCCAGTACGAGCTTGACTATTATAATTTCGTTGAGATGCTCAACCAGAACTCAATCCCTCTGGAAAAGGATTCGAGAAAAGAGATAATTTTCGCAGGCGGCCCGTGCATCACGACAAATCCTTTGACTCTGAGCAAGTATCTTGACTTCATGCTGATAGGCGAGTGCGAGGAAACCCTGCCGAAAGTCCTGGAAATATATGAAAAGGGCAAGGACAAGGAATCTTTCCTGAAAGAGATCTCGAAAATGCAGGGAATCTTCGTCCCGAAATATTCAACATCCCCTACAATAGCCACGATAAAGGACTTGGACAGCGTCCCATATCCATTCTATCAACCATTGCCCAAGGAGATTGACAGCACTTTCGTCTTCGGGAATTCATTCATCTTGGAGACAGAACGCGGCTGCACATTCAACTGCAAGTTCTGCCCGTTGAACAGGTTTTATTACGCTCCGAGGTTCCGCACATTGAAGAGCATCAAGGAAATAATAGACAAGGGGCTTGCATTGACCAGAAGAAAAAAAGTTGTAATCTACGCACCATCCTTTGTCCATCCTGACAGGAAGGAGATTTTGCGTTACCTGATTGCAAAAGGCGTTGAAGTCGGCGTTCCATCAATCAAGGCAGAGTTCATTGACAGGGAACTCATGGAATTGATGAAGCAAGCGGGCGTCAAGTCAGTCACTATAGCTCCTGAAGCAGGCGAAAGGCTCAGGAAGTTAGCTGGAAAGGTTGTTCCAGACAAGAGATTCTTTGACGTCATAGGATGGGCCAATGAGCTGAAGTTCGATTCGATAAAGCTTTACTTCATGATAGGATTGCCTGGCCAGACAACAGCTGACCTAGATGAGATGATAAAGTTCATAGAGGATGCGAAGAAGATTTTCCATGGGACAGTCTACGCTTCAGTCAACACTCTTGTCCCGAAGATGCGCACAGAGTACAACGGCATCCAATTCGAGAAAGCCAAGGCGAAGCAGCAAGCTTATTATCTCAAGAGAAAAATGAACACTAAATTGAAAGTCGCGAACGTCAGCACTTCTTTCAAGGAGTGGAAGCTTTCCAACGCTACATCATTTGAAGTGAAAAATAAATTGAAGGCAATCCCCATGCACTCGATGGATGTATAGATTTATTCTTCTGCTTCCGGTATGAATATCTGCATTGACTTCAGTATGGCAGCTACTAAAATGCCCAGTATTAAAGACGCGAAGAAAGTTATCCTGTCAAGCGGTATTTCTGCATAGACCAGTATCACCGCAATGCATGCCAAAAAGTTCATCGGAGTTTTCGAGCTTACGTCCCACGCCAGCCTCTTCGGCAGCAGGTGGAAAAAGTCTATGAATGACAGCAAAATACCAAAGACAGCGACTATGGCAGCGATCATCAGCTTCGGGTTTTCAGGATGGAGCGTTCCTGTCGTGTAAAGTCGCCTGAACAAGTCTATCGACACGAATAGCAGCACAAGCGTATTGCCAAATGCAGTGTTCCAACCGAGCTCCTCGTGCTTGTACCTTCCGAAATACAGTTCTATCAGAAGCAACGCAGCTACAACCGGCGCCAATGACCACAGCATGTCGCTGTAAGTGTACGGCGCTCTCAATATCTCTAGGAACCTGTCAAAGACTATGTCTGCAAACGTCAATAAAACACCACCTTTTTTCTTTGGTTATTAGCAAAAACTTATAAGTTATAAGCCTTTTTGTTTTCTTGATGATATATAGGCAGCAGCTTTTCCTGAGGTTGATACTGGCGCTCGTCATTGCGTTCTCTTACAAGGTCATTTACCTCATAATCGCTCCAATGACGTTTTACTTCTCTTACCTGATGCTCAAGCCGTTCTATCATCCGGAAATCCTGGAAGGCGCTATGAGAGTCGATTCGACTATCCTGAACTTCGTCCCGGCATGCTACGCTCTGCTTGCTTATCTCCTGCTTGCGTTGCTGATTGTCTTCACTAAGGACATTGGTTTGGTGAAGGGCATCAAGATGTTCGTGCTAGGTTCGTTCATAATATTGGTGGCTAATCTTATCAGGATCTTCATCATAGTCTTTGTCCTTGTCGAGAAAGGGGTGAATTATTTCAACACTCTTCACCTGGTGACGTGGAAGATAATCTCGACTATCTTTGTTGTCGTGCTG
>DATDVX010000046.1:0-7992 GCA_035289885.1 Candidatus Nanoarchaeia archaeon
TGAGACTGCGCCTGACTGGTGCATATCTAGAAATAGGTTTTGGGCAACCTCGATTCCTGTGTGGAAGTGTGGCAATGAGCGCTGCAAGAACATAGTTGTAATCGGCAGCGTGAAAGAGCTCCAGTCGATGGCGATTGAGACCGTCAAGAGTAACATAGATTTGCACAAGCATATCGTCGATAATATTCATCTGAAATGCAGCAAGTGCTCAGGCTCCATGACGAGGATTCCGGAAGTCCTCGACTGCTGGTTCGAGTCAGGCTCGATGCCTTATGGTGCAAAGCACTATCCTTTCGAAAACAAGGAATGGCTGAAGAAGAATTTCCCCGCGGACTTCATATCGGAGTACATCGCTCAAGTGAGGACGTGGTTCTATTACATGCATGTCCTCTCAGTATTGCTTTTCGGCAAGGCGCCATTCAAGAATGTGGTTGTAACGGGCACGATACTTGCAGAGGATGGTTCTAAGATGTCCAAGTCGAAGAATAACTATCCTGATCCCGACATGGTATTCGACAAGTATGGTGCTGACGCGCTGAGATTCTATCTAATGTCATCACAAGTCATGCGAGGCCAAGACCTGAACTTCTCGGAGAGCGGAGTCAAGGAAATCTACCGCCAGACGACGATGCTTCTCACGAACATAAAGAACTTCTACGAGCTCTTCGCCAAGGATAACAAGAACATATCTAACTCATCATCAAACCACATCCTCGATAAATGGATTTTAAGCAAGCTCCATCTTCTGGTAAGGAACGTGACAAACGCATTGGAAGATTACGACACGTCGAAAGCATGCTCGGAAATAATCCCGTTCATAGACGAATTGTCCACATGGTACGTGAGGAGGAGCCGCGGCCGCTTCAAGTCATCAGACAAGAAGGAAAAATCGCAGGCGATAGAAACATTGGCATATGTACTTAGCAATCTTTCAAAGCTGATGGCTCCTATAACACCTTTCATCTCGGAGCATCTTCATCAGTCATTCAGAAATGCAAAAGCGAAAGTCGAGGAGTCAGTTCACATGGAATTCTGGCCTGAGCTTGAGGAATCATTCATCGACGAGAAGCTCAACAAGAACATGAAGCTCACAAGAGAGATAGTCAGCCTGTCTTTGCTAGAAAGGGAAAAGGCGAAGGTTCCAGTGCGTCAGGTTCTTTCCAAGCTGGAGATTTCAGGCGCTGAACTCCCGGACGAATACCTTGATCTGATAAAAGCAGAAGTCAATGTAAAGAAAGTTGAGCTGAAGAAAGGAAAAGCTCTTTCACTTTCATTGGATACGAAGATCACCACTGAATTATTGCAGGAAGGGATTTCAAGGGAGATAATCAGGAACATAAACGAGTTCAGGAAGGAACTGAACCTCACAATAAACGACAGGATATTGCTTTGCTTCGAGACAGCTGACAAGCTGGTTAAGGAAAGCTTCGCGAAATTCGAGAGGGACATCAAGCATTCTGTGCAGGCTGACGAAGTGAAGCCAAAGGTTGACTCGGGCATGAAGTCAAAAGACATGCTGGTCAACAAGGCAAACGTCAAAATCAGGATAAAAATCCTGAAATCCTAGTGTTTTCATCCCCCAAGAATAATTACTTTATTTATAAATAGTTTTATAAATATTTCTATTGCCTTATATACCCTTTTAAATCGATGGGGGGTATAGTTAATGGCTAAAACTGAAATAAAAATACAGAATATTGTCGCTACTGCTTCTTTGGAAAAGGAGATTCCTTTGATCAAACTGGCTGAAGCTCTTCCTAACACGGAATACAATCCTGAGCAGTTCCCGGGCCTTGTCATGAGGATAAAGGAGCCCAAGACGTCAGCTTTGATCTTCTCGTCAGGTAAGATCGTCTGCACAGGCGCCAAATCGATGAAGAAGGTGAAGGAATCAGTAAATCAGATAATCAAGAACATAGAGAAAATCAAGGTTAAGATCACTGTAGACCCGCAGATAAAGGTCCAGAACATGGTCGGCTCAGGCTCTATAGGCATAGACCTGAACCTGAACTCGTTGGCTATGGACTTAGAGAACACGGAATACGAGCCGGAGCAGTTTCCAGGGCTGGTCTACAAATTGCCAGGGACACGGGCTACTTTCCTTTTGTTCAGCAACGGGAAGATAGTCTGCACAGGCACCAAGTCAGAGAGCAAGCTTAAGGAAGCTGTTGCGCTCCTGGTGGAGAACCTGAAGAAGATCGGAAGGAAGTAAAACACTTCCCACTCTCCCTGATAATCTTTATAAGGAAGATGTTCTCACAACCTGACGCTAAAAATGGGGTAACATGGACACGCAGAAGCAGATAGAGAAGTTCAAGGAATTCTTGGATTCTTTCTACAAGAAAGAAATACACGATACTCTGACTAAAGGCGAGCATGCGATTGTCGTTGACTTTTCATTGCTGTCGCAGTTCGATCCGGCTTTGTCTGAATTGTTGCTTGAGGACCCTGAGAACACATTGAAGCACGCTGAAATTTCTTTGGCAGATTTCGACTTTCCGACGAAGAATGTCAGGATACGCGTAAACAATCTTCCAGAATCCCAGAAACTAAAGATACGTGACATAAGGAGCGCGCATCTTGGGAAGCTGATACTTTTCGAAGGCCTTGTCAAGCAGTCATCAGATGTCAGGCCGCAAGTTATCTCAGCTAAATTTGAATGCCCGACATGCGGCAATAACATAACGATACTCCAGCTCGATTTGAATTTCAAGAACCCTTCCAGGTGTTCCTGTGGTTTCAGGGGAAACTTCCGACTGCTGAGCAAGGAGCTTGTAGACTCGCAGAGGCTTGTAATCGAGGAATCACCAGACGCATTGATAGGGGGAGAGCAGCCAAAGAAGCTTTCAGTATTCCTGCGAGAGGATCTGGTCGAGCCGAGGATGGAGAAGAAAACCACTCCGGGCGCCAAAGTTCGCATCATGGCCTGCGTCAAGGAAGTTCCATTGCCATCAAAGACTGGTGGCCAGCTCACGAGATATGATCTCGCAGGTGAGGCTATCTACATCGAGCCAATAGAGGAGACTTTTGAGGACATCCAGATCACAGAAGCAGACGAAGAAAAGATCAAGGAGCTTGCGAAAGACCCTCAGATATATGAGAAGCTTGTCGCATCCATCGCACCATCTGTCTTCGGTCACGACGACATCAAGGGTGCATTGGTATTGCAGATGATGGGCGGGATTAGGAAGGAAAAATCAGACGGTACAATCACGCGAGGTGATATGCACATACTTCTGGTCGGTGATCCTGGTGCGGCGAAATCAACTCTTCTTACATTCATGACAAAGGCAGCGCCTAAAGCAAGGTATGCAGCAGGCCGTGGCTCGACAGGAACAGGTTTGACTGCGACAGTTGTCCGTGACGAGTTCCTGAGAGGCTGGGCTTTGGAAGCAGGTACCCTTGTCTTGGCCAACGGCGGTTTCGCCATGATTGATGAGCTTGACAAGATGACAAAGGAAGACACGTCATCGCTGCACGAGGCGCTCGAGCAGCAGACAATAACAATTTCAAAAGCGAACATCCAGGCAACATTGCGTACAAGGACGACTGTTCTTGCAGCAGCCAACCCGAAGTTCGGAAGGTTCGATCCATACCAGCCAATTGCAGCGCAGATAGAGCTGCCTCCTGCTTTGATCAACAGGTTCGATTTGATTTTCCCGATACGTGACATACCTAACAAGGAGAAGGACACGAAGATTGCTTCATTGATACTTGCAATCCAGAAGGACACAAAATTCCTTAACCCACCGGTCACAGTCGACATTCTGAAGAAATATGTCGCTTATGTCAGGCAAAAAGTCTTCCCAGAGCTGACGAAAGGAGCCATTGATGAGATCAGAGACTTTTACGTGAATCTCAGGAATTCTGGTCAATTTGGTGATGAAGGCATCAAGCCAATACCGATTTCAGCGCGTCAGCTGGAAGCGCTTGTGCGATTGTCAGAAGGCTCAGCGAGGGTCAGGTTGTCGACAAAAGTGACTCGTGAAGACGCGAAGAAAGCGATCAACATCCTGAAGTACTGCCTGATGCAGGTCGGCTTCGATTACGAGACTGGCCAGATTGACATCGACAGGATACAGACAGGCATAACCGCCTCGTCCAGGAACAAGATCGCGATTGTCCGTGACATCATCACTGCCCTCGAAGAGAAAGGAAAAAAGACTATCCCCATAGAGGAGATTCTGGCAGAGGCGCAGGCAAAAGGCCTGACTGACCAGCAGGTTGATGAGGTCCTTGACAAGATGAAGAGATCAGGAGATTTGTTTGAGCCCAAGCAGGGTTTCATCTCGAAGATATGATGCAGCAGCGGCAGACAGCGTTCAAGGTTTGGCTATCCTCTTTGCTTAATGGCAACTTCACCCGTCAGGAAGGGGAATGGGAGCCGAATTATGTTGAATGCAACGGCCTGAAGGTTTCGCGCGTGAATGTAATAGGCACGGTAGTTGCTAAATTCATCAGCGATGATAATTCTTACGCTTCAATAACAGTCGATGACAGCTCGGCAGCCATAAGGCTGAAGACTTTCAAGGAAGACAACAAGCTTGTTGAATCATTGAAGCTCGGTGATCTGATCATGTCGATCGCCAGAGTCAAGGAATACAACAGCGAGATATACTTGTCTCCTGAGATTGTCAAGGTTCTTGATGATCCCAACTGGGAATTGCTGAGGAAGCTGGAATTATTGAAGCTTCATGGGAAGATGCAGGTTGTGAAAGACCAGCCGGTTGCAATCTACACTGAGAGCCAGCCAGCATCGCAGCCACAGCCAGAAGAAAAGGTGAACGTCGAGGAGATGACGCTTGATGACGTCACCGCAAACTCCAGGCAAAAGCTTCTTTCATTGATAGAGAAGAACCAGGGCGATGCCGGCGCGGAGATACAGTCCTTGATAGGCCTTTCAGGTATTTCAGAAGAGGAAGTCAACGCGACTTTGTCCGAGCTCCTCAAGGAAGGCGAGATTTACCAGAGCAAGCCGGGATTTGTGAAGATAGTGTGAACCAAGCGCCATGGAAAGGCTGGATAATTGACATAAGTTTAAAGGACCGAGATTTCTTATCAAAATTAAAAGTTATTAAATCACTTATTGAAGAAAATGTTGAAGGAGATAACAAGCAGGTCTGGGAAGTCTATACTGTCGAAATTGAAAACGCAGACATCGCTAACATTTCAAGGCGTCTTGAAACTCAGATTAAACCAGAATATTACGCACATTTTACCAATGGAAAAGAATTATTAATAATCTTTTCAAAGAAATCATTTAGAATACGACTTGAAAGGGTAGGGGAAGAAAAGCCGTTCGGGGTAAATTATTTTAAAGCAACATCAGAAGATAAAAAGATTTGGCAATCTGCACTTGAATACGGAACAAACGAAGGGAAAGTTGACAAGAGATATATTATAAAAGTAGAGTAATTCTTCCCAAACCTTTATAAAACGTCTTTCTATATGCTCTCTTTATGGAATTCGATTACCAGAAACTATTGAAAGCGGCGAAGGAAAAACTGCCTGAGATGAAAGGCACAGGCCAGAGGTTCGAGATACCGAAGGTCACAGGCCATGTCGAGGGTAACAAGACGATAATAACGAACTTCGCTTCGATGGTGTCAACTTTCCACAGGGACGCGGATCATCTCCTGAAATATCTTCAGAGGGAACTGGCTACTCCAGCAGTGATCGATGGTCCAAGGCTTGTCCTCGGAAGGAAATTGCCCTCGCAGTTGATCAACACGAAGATAGAGAACTACGCGAAGGATTTCGTCCTGTGCAAGGAATGCGGCAAGCCTGACACGAAGATAATCAAGGAGGACAGGATTTTATCATTGAAGTGCACAGCCTGCGGTGCCAAGCAGCCGATAAGGTCCAAGATATAAGGATGGTCTACGTCAAGATCCACAGTTCCAGGGGTTCTTCAGTCCTCTGTGTGTGCGATGAGGATCTGATAGGGAAGACATTGTCTGAAGGGAATCTGGCCATGATGGTGACAGCGAAGTTTTACCAGGGGCATGTCAAGCCTGAAGAAGAAGTCATCATGTTAATGAAATCGTCAACAAACATCAACATCTTAGGGAAGGATGCTATAGCCCTTGCATTGAAAGCAGGGGTCATCACAGAAGACAACATCAGGTTGATCGGGGGAGTTTCGCATGCACAAGTCATTGCCTAGGCCAGAATACTTCGAGGCGAAGATACAATTGAGGCCAAGGAACCAGGAGATCGAGGACTTCATAATTAAGTCAGTAGCTGCGCGCCCGGGAGTCTACATCACGAAGGCAGATGTCATCAAGACAGGCATAGATTTCTACATAACTTCGCAGAGGTATGCCAGAAGCTTGGGCGCAATCTTGAAGAGGAAATTCGACGGCGAGCTGACGATAACGCGCACGATTTTCGGGCGTCACAGGCAGAGCAGCCGCGTCAGGTACAGGGGCACTGTCCTTTTCAGGGTAAAAGAGCCAGAGCAGCCTGAAGCATAATATTTATATAACTCACGCCCTGATTCATTCTTCGGGAAAAAGATGGTGTCTCAAAGGTATATAGTATCAATGCTCTTCGTCGTTCTACTGGCTTTCCAGGCTGAGGCGCAGTTCAAGATAGCCTCGCAAAACGACCATCTTGACCTGAACGAATCGATGGGCAATGTCATCTCCGCTCTGGACAAGTCCCACATGAGCATGCTTGCCTCAGGCAAGGTCCAGACAAAATCAGCCTCAGTTGACTACAACCAGTACTTGCGGTTCTCAGATTCTTCAACTTCAATCGCATCGATGCGCACAGTCTACAGCAAGGACAACGAGGGAAATGTGGGCGATTTCCTTTTCGCAAGCGACACGGATGCTGTCACAAGCGCTCTGTTCGAGTACGAGCTTGAGTTCACTGAAGGCCTTACTTCAAAGATAGATGATAGCAAGCTGAAGGACATTGTGAATAGTGAGCTAACAATCCTCAACAAGAAGTACACAATAGTCAACGCTCCTGTAATAACAAATTCTAACAATGTCGAGTTGCATCTTGTCCATGGGGCGGTCACTGCTCAGTTGAAGGAGAATGAGGAGCGGGTCCTTACATTGAACGGGATACAGCACAAGGTGAAGCTATTGACAGTCACAAATTCAAATGGAAAGGCAGCTAAGGTCTCTGTCGATGACATAATCTCGTCAGAGCTCGAGGAAGGTGAGACAACAGTGATCAAGACAACGCTTGTGGGCATCTCCAGGATAATATCCAGCGAAGACGGAGATGATCGCGCAGACGTATTCCTTGGCGCGGAAAAAATCGAGCTGCGAGACAGCAATTACGAGGACTCTGCTTTCATGAAAGGCGCGACAATCAACGGGAAAGCCCAGGGGCGCGCGTATGTCAAGATAGAGGCCAGCGAGCTTAGCACGACAGAGTTCAAGATTTCAAAGATAAAATACAGGCTGATCCCGGATTCAAAGGAAACAACTGACATCTATCTGGCTCCAGGATCGTCTCTCAGGCAGATATTGCGCAGCCCGATCTCAATGCTTGGCAGCGAGTGGGACATAAATTACAGGGGCTTGGACATCAAATCGTCTTCGACAGTGCTTTTCGACCCGTCTGCTGATGATATGTATGAGCTTGTTTTCACGAACAACGACAACAAGAAGTACACATTCCCTTTGGTCTCGAACAAGAACGGCGTCTTCAAGCTGGGCGATTCTTCAGGTGACTTCGTCTTCATTGAAGGCTCTTCGGTTACAGACTACAACATAGGTACCCAGGATTATTTCCTCGTCGGCAACAACAACGGCATCACGGGGATAAGCAACATCGTCAGGTACTCATCGATAGACACAGCCAACCAGAAGATATACTTCGCTGATCTTGCAGCAGGGCAGGTAGCTGTGAGTTACACTTCGAATTCGACATCGGAAGTATTGGGGCAGGGTGAGCTTGTCGTCGGAGGTCACACTCATCTCTTCTACATACAGAACGCGACAAACAATTCAATAGCCATGGACTTAGATT
>DATDVX010000047.1:0-13475 GCA_035289885.1 Candidatus Nanoarchaeia archaeon
GCTATGTCTCGAACATCGAGGGATTGCTGACCAGATTCGAGGATATACTGAAGGATGAGAAGGAGAACGCCGAGGATGACGAAGACAAGTTAAAGGCGAAAAATCTTTTGAAGAAGATGTGGAAGGTAAAGCTCGGTGATATTCCGTGCAAGATAATAATCGAGGATTCGACAGGGAATTCTGCTATTATTTCTGATAAGGCTGTTATTGAGAAGCTCAAAGGTAAAAAATGAAGCTGATGTGGGTTCCAGCGAGGGTAAATGTTGATTTCAAGCCTTTGCTGAAGAAAATAAAGATAAGTGAAAAGGGGAAGATAGGATTAGTCGCGGCTCTTCAGCACGTCGCTCAATTGCCAGATATACAGAAGCATGTTCCTGATTCGATTATTGTTGGCCAGATCCTGGGCTGTAATTTCGAGAAAGCCTTGAAAGTCAAGGACAAGGTATCCTCTTTCTTGTACATAGGCTCAGGACCTTTCCACCCGATAGGCCTGGCTTACGAAACCAAGATGCCGGTTTATGTTGCAAACCCTTCAACCAATGAGTTCAGCAGGATAGACGAGAAGGAAGTCATTGCTTACGAGAAGAGAAAGAGGGGCTTGCTGCTGAAATATCTCCACGCAAACAAGGTAGGCATGATTGTTTCTGTCAAGCCTCACCAGCAGAAATGGGCTGAGTGCTTCAGGTGGAAGAAGGTCATAGAAGCTCAAGGAAAAGAAGTCTTCGTCTTCATCACAAACACGTTGGATAAGGGTTCTCTGGAAAATTTCAGCGACATTGAAATATGGGTTAATACTGCTTGCCCGAGGATTGAGGACAATGAGATGATCAACATCCGAGAAGTAATAGAGCTGTCGAAGCAAAAGTAATTTAAACCCTCTAAGTCTAGTCATTGTTTATGAAACAGAAATTCCTGGATGAGCTATCCAGCTTCATGCAGAACAAGGGATTTGTCTGGGGTCCGTCTCCGGAAATCTATGGTGGTATGTCGGGTTTCTACACTTACGGTCCTCTGGGAAAGCTATTGAAGAACAAGATAGAGAACTCAGTCAGGAGGATTTTCCAGTCAAACGGCTTGTGGGAGTTGGAAGCTCCGACAGTACTTCCGGATATCGTCTGGGAAGCATCAGGCCATCTCCATACTTTCAAGGACAAGACAATAATGTGCTCGAAATGCACGGCAGTTTTCCGCGCAGACAAGATAATAGAAGAGAAGTTTGATGTTCCGGCTTCGTCTTACAGCGACAAGCAACTGTTGGATTTCATAAAGAAGAATAAAATCACATGCCCTAACTGCAAGTCAGATTTCAAGGATGAGATTAAATCAGAGAGTTTGATGATGAAGACAGTTGTCGGTGGGAAGCCAGCTTCACTCCGCCCAGAGACTGCGACAGCGACTTACCTTCCTTTCAAGGGCTATTACAAGTATTTCCGTGAAAAATTGCCGATTGGAATTTTCCAGATAGGCAAGGCTTATCGTAATGAAATCTCACCTCGCCAGCATATTCTTCGTTGCCGTGAATTCACGCAAGCTGAAGGCCAGATATTGATTGATCCTAACGAGAAGAACAGCTGGTCAAAATATGAGGATGTCAAGAAGGAAAAACTTCCTATGTGGAGCGAGCATGACCAGAAAAAGGACCACACTCCAAATCTCATCACTGTCGAAGAGGCTTTGCAGAACAAGTTCGTCAAGACAAAAGCTTATGCATGGTGCCTATGGCTTGCATATCGCCAGTTCATCTCGATGGGAATCCCTCCTGATCAGATAAGGTTGAGGCAGCACCACGAGGATGAGAAGGCTTTCTACGCTGATGACGCATGGGACATCGAGATCAACACAAATTCATTCGGCTGGGTTGAAGTTTGTGGTGTCCACGACAGGACAAATTACGATCTTACGCAGCATGGCAAGTTTTCAAAGCAGCAATTGGAAGCAAGAAGGGAAGATGGAACAATGTTCATTCCTCATATTTTGGAAATAGCATTCGGTGTTGATAGGCCTGTATTTGCATTATTGGATTTATTCTACAGGAAAGTCGAGAAGGAAGAAGGGAAGACAAGGTTCGCTTTGCCTTATCACATGACGCCTATAGATGTTTCAATATTCCCGCTGATGAAAAAGCCGGAATTGACTAAGGTCGCTCGCGAAATAAAGGAGATGCTTGAGAAAAATCTGGTGGTGGAATACGACGAATCAGGCTCCATCGGCAGGAGATATCTAAGGGCTGCAGAGTCAGGAACGCCTTATGCTATAACTATTGATTATGACTCTTTGGAAAAGAAGGATGTTACAATCAGGGACAGGGATTCTGAAAAGCAGATCAGGGTTCCTATAAAAGAATTGCACGAGCGGATACATAAGCTTCTTGAGGGATTTGCTAAGTTTGAATGAGCTCCGCTGATATTTTGCCATCAGAAGAGGAATTGATTATGGAGATAAAGGAAGTTTCTCCAGGCAGGAAGAGAATCCGAAAATTCGTCATCGCTTCTATCGCGATATTCTTGCTGTTGTTGTTCGTCATGTATTTCGTTTTCGGAGATGTCTGGCATATCTTGGAAGGCAAGATAGGTAGTTACCAGGTTGACAATGATTATTCTGTTCAGACCGAATACGGCTCGATCATATTCTCAGAGGAAGTCTACAATAAGATAGTTTTCAATTATTTTGATAATCAGGAGACTGAAGTGGCATTCTGCCTGAGAGGGAATCTAAAAAATAAAGAGTATTATCTTGATGATTTCTATATACCGCCTACTAAGCATCAGGAAGTTTTTTCAGTCACTGCAGAGATGTGCGACAAGGATACGTTGGTTGCATTCCACACACACCCTTACAAAAGCTGCATCTTTTCCTCTGCGGATATTAACTATTACAAATCATTTTCTAATTTGAATCCTGACGGCATGATAGGCCTGATGTGCGAGCCGAACAGATTTACGTTCTACAGGGAGTAAGGGAAAGCTTAATCAAACGTAAATCTTCCGGAAAATCCGTAAACTTTCCAGAATTTGTGCAATATGTATACTGCAAACAATAATCACTTCTCACTCTCGGCATACGAGGTTTATAAACTAAATTTTGATTCTAATAATCATGATCATAACTCTGGAAATACTGAAGTCTATAAGAAACGGCGAGTCTTTGGGGAGTATAAGCAGAAGGACAGGAATATGGAAAAGCACGTTATACTACCATTATAAGAGAATACATGGGAAAAAATACAAGGAACCTAAATATAGTATAAGGTTTTCCGAAAAAGAAGGTGAAATCGTAGGAATTTTCGCAGGGGATGGGAGTCAGGTATATTGTAAGAGTAATTGTAATTATCAGACCAATATACATTTCGGAGATTATAAGGGATATATCAGCTATGTAAAAGAGCTTTATGAAAAGTATTTTAATAAAATATGGCGCTTGAATCAGGACTCTAGAAAAGATTGTTGTGTCACTTATCGAATGAGAATGGTAGATAAGAAAATATTCAATTATTTTTCGAATTATATTGACTATAATCCTCACCATAAGCATAACACTGTTAGGCTGAAAACTCTAAAAGTACCAAATAGATTCAAAATAGGATTCATTAGAGGGTTAATAGATACCGATGGAACAATTTGCAAAGAAAGAACTGGGAGGCTGAGAATAGCCCAATATACGACTTCAAGAAGTCTTGCTAAGCAAATAACGCGGATTATTACCAGTTTCGAGATTACATGCTACCGATATGAACGAAAAAGAAAGGGGTATAAGAGAATCTACATCAATGTAATATCCGCAAGGGACATAGGCAGATTTTTAAAGACGTTTAAGCCGTTCAAAGGAAGAAAGTTTGGGCCCGTAGCTCAGCCGGTAGAGCGCGCCCATGGCATGGGTGATTAGTGGTAAGCTAACCCAATAGGCCTCGGGTTCGAATCCCGACGGGTCCATAACATTCATAAAATCCTGTTGAAAAAGAAACAAGATGACAGACTGCATATTCTGCAAAATCGTGAAAGGCGAAGTTCCTAGTTACAAGGTCTACGAAGATAACAAATGCCTCGCCTTCATGGATATCTTCCCGAAGAACGAAGGGCATACATTGGTAATACCCAAGAAGCATTACGAGATCATAACGGATGCTCCTGATGATGTCATAAAGGACGTAATTGTAATAACGAAGAAGCTTGCAAAGGCTGTCAAGGAAGCTACGAATTGCGACGGCTTTGTCATCAGCAACAACAACGGCAAGCACGGCGGCCAGGAAGTGCCCCATATCCATTTCCATATCATCCCCAGATTCAAGGAGGATGGCTTGAAGTACACTTGGCCTGCAAAGAAATTCTCAGAGGATCAATTCAGGCAGTCAGCTGATAGGATTAAGTCAAAATTATAGAAAAGCTTTTATAACTGTTTTTTGGAGTTCTTGTCCGATGGCTCTGTAGCTCAGCCTGGTTAGAGCACCGGTTTCATAAGCCGGGGGTCGAGAGTTCAAATCTCTCCAGAGCCAGTTTAGAATACTTGATATTAAGGTGAACCGGCTTTGCCTGTCTTTTTATCATAAACACATGGAAGGCCACCGCACTGGTTATAGGCATTTGACTGTTCTGGTGTCAGAGTTGATGGCGTGAAGGCAGCACCGCCTCCAACATTGTCTACGATTACGACCTCGCATTTCTGCTTCAAAGCGGCCTTTTTCGCAGGATCCATCCTATTGCAAGCGCCACACCAGCCATTCTCAGGACCTACAAAGAATATGCAGGGTTTTTCTGATGTAGTCGGAGCTGGTGGTGAAGCAGGTTGACTTGATTTGCACACGCATACAGTTTCAAGCTCTTTTGGAGGTTCACACTCGGGCCCTTCGCAAACGCCGCCGGAAGCACCGCTCTTTTCGCCGCCAAAGTCAATGATTGGAACTGCTTCAGTTTGGCAAACGCCGGCTACGCCATTTTCATTGCAAACTCCGCCGCACTTGTCTCCTGTTCCCCTGTCTTTGCAAGGAACATACTCTATAACAGGCGGAGTAGTAGGACCAGTAGGCTTGAAAGGTGCAGGAGGTGCTGAAGATGCTCCACCACCGCCACATTGGCAAGTTATGCTTGCTGTGGCTTGCCCTTGAGCTTGGCTTTCACAGCGCCTGCTGCCATATGCTGTTCCACCGCAATTTGAAGGTGAACATGCGCTGGCTTGGCATATGCTCTTTGGCATCGGTGGAAATTTTCCGCCGCATTCAGGATTTGAATTTGCTATTGCGCATGCCTTGTCGCATGCAACTTTAGCTTTCGCTTTGTAATCGCTGACTGCTCGAGGTATACACAGTTCAACAGCTCTGTCTTGGGCAGCCTGGCAGACAGACATCTTTACTTTCCCGCTGTCTGCAGAATAAGTAACGGTTGCAGGAGCGCTGCCTTCGCATTTTAATTCGGTAGGACCTGGGAATTGGTACTCTACGCATTTGCATTCGACAGGATCGCAGTGCCAGCTGGAACCTTTCCCTTGGCAACGACCATCATCTCTGCAAATCTGTCTTAGCTCATAATCTTCTGTCGGAGGCGTTTCATCATCTTCCTCTTCGCCATCTCCGCCAAATAAATCGCCAAGACCGAAGCCTTCTCCAGGATTTATTCTTCTTCCAGAAAGGCCGTCTTCTCCTCCGTCAGATACGGCAGCAGAGTCAGTCAGGCTAAAACTTGAATCAATTGCCAGATAACAGCCATCATCTTGGTCATCGGGTTTCGGCGGTTCTATCCCCATTAACCCGCCAAAAATCCCCAAGGGGTTGAATAATGATTTTAAAGCTCTTATGACGTTTCCGATGACAGACCTTTCTTCCTTAACTGTGCCAGCCCTTTCAGATAATAGAACAGCTGTTCTTGTAGGCTCATCCGAAACGCCTGTTACAACGTCATATCTTTTTCCAAAGCTCAATGAATACGAGTCCAGGCTTATCCCAGTTGCCATCTTTATCCGCTCTCGAGCAACTTCCTGTTCGATTCTGTCAGCTGCTGCTGGGGAGCTTTCGATTACGGTGCTTTGCCCGGCGCTTGTTGTTATCTGGATTGCGCCGTCATCGCTTACAGTTATTGTTGTTCCTTGAGGTATTTCAAGTTGCCCGGTGTCCGGGTCGATTATGACTATACCATCTTGTACTAGCTGGTCGATGTCGTCTGAGCTCGAGATTATGTCAATTACTATGTCTGCATCCACGCTTGCTGGCTTGTCATCAACGATTATTGTTACAACTTGCTGATCCGGGATGATTGGCTGGTCTTGCGTGGCATCGACAACAGCAGCATCGTCAGTTGACGTGGTCTGCTGGCTTGCCTGTTGTGCAATCATATAGTCAAGAGCCGAGATTATGTTGTTTATGGCTCTTGGATTGAGGTCTGCGAATGTCGTTCCTTGCGAAACAGGCATGGCTCCGGTCATGGTTAGTACATGCATATAAAATTCGTCTATTGGCTGGTTGACTGCGATAGGTCTTTCAAACTCCTCTGCTCTCTGCTGCAGTATAATGAACGTCGCTTCCTTGCGTTGTTGCTCATCTTGCTGCGCATAGACAACAGAATCTTGATCGTTATACTCTGCTTGCTGCAAGTTTTGGTCAGAATATGCTTTACCTGTCAGTGTAGGATCGATTGTATAGAATACTCCTCCTATCAGGAGCAATGCCAAAGCAGTTAGAATCACGCTCTTTTCATTGGTCATTATTCAATTCATCTTGATTTTTTCTATATAAACCTTTCTCAGGATAACAATGGACAGAAAAGCTTATATAGGTCAATAAACTACTAAAAAGTAGTAAAATGCTATCAATTAAAAGAGTCATGGGATTATCTGCAATTGCCCTAGGGAGCACGCTTTCTCAGCCAACTCAAACCTATGCCTACGAGCCATCAAGTGAGATGCTCAGCAAGGCCAGTGATGCCCAAGTCGTAATGTTCGGGGAATGGCATGTTGATCAGAAAGGGGAGACTTTCACAAAAAATGAGGAGTATATTTCAGAAATGCTGCCTTACCTGAAGCAAAAAGGCTTCACTCACCTATGCATTGAAGTTGATTCGCATGCGCAAAATACTTTCGACTCCTACGCCCACGGGAGGATTGGCAAAGACAGGGCTGTAAAGCAAGCAATAGAGGCGATACCTAATGTCAAGAGCTTGGAGAATGATGTCTTGACATTCGATGAAGAAGAGGAGAAACGCCTGGCGTATCTGCCTCTGGCCACAGTCAAGGATTACAAAGCAAGGTTCATAAGGATCATGGTTCCTGCGGTAACGGCGCAGTTGGATGAGACGAAAATAGCGCATGATAACGAGATGGCACTTGTGATGTATGATGACCAGACATTTAGATACAGCGAGAATGGCAAGGAATTGGAAAAGAAAAGGGATGAGCAACAGTTCAGGAATCTTGAGTCCTTGATAAAAGAAGGTAAGAAGCTTGTGGTTCATTGCGGCAACAATCACATGCGCATACCTACAGATAAAAATGACCGTAGGGACAAGAAGCGTCTAGCTGAATACATCAAGGAAGCGTCCGATAATAAGCTATTCCGCGTCACCTTGAAACCAGACTTCGTTAAGAAGGACCTTTCGCTATATTGTGATATGGTAGTCAATCTGGAATAACTATCTCGTCGCCATGCTCAGTAAATGCATCACGTGCTTGTGTCTCATGGCATATAGCTTCTTGTGATCGCTGATTGCCTTGAACAACGACCTCACTATGAATTCCCCTGACAATAGATGTGGCACAATAACATAATCCGCTCCTCTCTCGTACATCTCGATCGCGGTCTTGGCTGTCGCAGCGCTCACGATTATTGTCGCTTTCTTGTTCATCGCTTTCGCATGCTCCAATAAGAAGATGTTGTCGTCTTTGGTCATAACTGTCGAGATTATCACTTTTGCCTTGCTCACTTTCGCCTTTTTCAATAAGTCTTCATTGGACATGTCCCCGTAAAGGCAGGGAATCCCGTGCTCGATGTATTTCTTTATTGCATCAGGGTCATAATCAACTATCAATGCGTTCTTCTTCGTCTTCTTCAGCTTCTCTATCAATATGGGTGCCATCCTCCTTCCGCCGAACAGCACGAAGTGGTAATTCTTCTCAGGCACATATTGCAGCGCTTTCTGCTTGACAAAAGAGAACCTTTCGAAGAACACCAGTGCTTTAGATATGTCCTTGTAGAGATGATGCTGGTAGTTCATCACATAAGATGTCAATGTTATTGAGACAACGGCCAGCAGGACAGTCAATGAGAGGAACGCGTGGTTCACATGCCCTAATTGCAGTCCAAGCGCGACCAGCACTAGTGAAAATTCGCTTATCTGCCCAAGCGCCATCCCTGACAAGAAGCTTGTCTTCTTCTCATATCCGAACAATATTGTTATCATAAAGATTATGAAAGGCTTTATGAGCAGCACTATCAGCAGGAAATAAATCAGCGGTTTGACGAAATTCCCCAGGCTTCCAAGGTCAAGCTGCATCCCCAAGGCTATGAAGAACAGCGTGGCGAAAAAATCCCTCAAGGGCTTTACCATTTTGGTTATCTCAACGTAATAAGGCAGGTTGCCAAGCATCAATCCCGCCAAGAACGCTCCGACAACGATTGAAAATCCGAATTCAAGTGCGATTATCGCGAACAGGAAGCATGCAGTTATCGACATCAGGAACATGAGCTCCTTGTTCCTCGTTGATATCTTGAAGACGCCTGGAAGCACGTATTTCAGGAATATCATGCACAGCACCAGGAACAACCCCGCTTTCACAAGCACTCCCAGGAATGATCCTGCTGAAAAAGTGTTCACTTCTCCCAATATCGCGAGAACGAAAACCACGATGAAGTCCTGCATGATCAGTATTCCGAGCGCGATCCTTCCATGCAAAGTCTGCAGCTCATCCCTATCACTCAATAATTTGACGACAACCATCGTCGAGGAGAATGCCAGTACCAATCCGACATAAGCTGCAGTCAGTTCGGTGAAGCCGAAGTACACGCTCACCGCATATCCAACGAAGAATGTCAGCGCTACCTGTATCAACCCGCCTAAAGACGCCACCCATCCGACTTCCTTCAGTTTCCTGAAGTCCATCTCCAACCCGACTACGAACAGGAGGAAGGCAATACCTATTTCAGATAGGGTTAAGATAGCATCATAATTCTTCACCAGCCCGAAGACAGAAGGGCCAAGCAATATTCCTGTAAGCACATACGCTGGAATCAATGGCTGCCTGATCATGTGCGTGAAAAAAGCTACAACTGTAGCCACGATTATCATCAGGATGACATCGATCAAGATGTTCGATGGCAGCTGCGCTATTATCCCGTCAAGAACCATTCATTCAAGCCTCTTTTTTCCAGTTGCTGTTTTATCTGCTCGATGTATTTAAGTTTTTCCCTAAAGGCCACGCCCGATCATCGCGATTACCAGGATTCCAAGGAAATTGAAGAAGTATGAGAGTATGAGGAAGCTCTGCCTCTTTATTTTCGAATAGCCGAACAACGCAACTGCCAATTCATCCGGCAGCGGCGATGCGATTATCAATCCCGCTATCAATGGAGCTAGCTTGTTCAGGACGCTGAATGTCCTGGTTTTCTTGAACGTCTTCACTGCCTTTATTCCGGCAACCCTGCTTATTTCCTTCATGACTCTCTTCCTCATGAATACGAACAGCAAGAAATCGCTCAGCAAAGAGCCGAAAGCTCCGATGAACGCGACCAGCCATGGATTGAATATCGCTCCCATTATGGCAAGCATGGCGACTGCTACAGGGGTTGTTATTGCGTACGAGAAAAACAATCCAACAATGAATATCCCCAGATAGCCGAGGTTGTAGCTTCCCTCAATCAGCTTGATTACAGACGGAGATTTGAGTATGTACACTGCAAGCACGATACTCGCTATTATGAACAGCAGGTTATGGTATTTTATTATCAGCCTGTCTGCAGCGTCTATCGCCTTGTCTTCATCAGCCAGCAACCATTCAATGAAGCCTCGCTTGTCCATGCCAGATTAAAAAGATGATCGATTATTTAAGCGTGCTGGCACAGTTTATTTCTTTTTCAGGAAAATCTCTATCGTGGAAACCCTTACCTGCCTGCCTTCCTTGTTCTGGAACTGCTCGGAGTTGATCTTTATCTCTTTCACGTCAACCTGCCCTTCCAAAAACCTCTTGCAGGAAACTTCAGCTATGTCAACAGCCCTAGAAATGAACTTGCCCCTTGCTTTTACGACGACTTCATTCACGCCTTGCGTCGTGAACTGCATGACAACGCCTGTGACATAATTCATGAACGGCTTGTTGCCAACGAATACCGTGTGGTCACTATTGCCTGCCTCTTCTTCCATGCAATATCCCCCCTTATCTAAGTTGCTAATCTTCGTGTCGTTTGGCGAGCCTTGAAAGGTATCCTGCTATAACATTCTTCAGTTTCTTGCTAGGCACGTCAGCATACTGCATAACAATCTTCTTGTTATCATCGAAGTTCTCGCTGAAAGAGTCCTTATGCTCTTTGAACAATTTGTTAGCTGTCCTCTTCACAAGCATTGTTTTTATTCTACCCATGGCAATTGGCATTGAGAATTGCATTTAAAAAGCTTTTCTTATCTAAGCACATAAATGAATCGTTCTATATTGCTTGCTACATGATAATAAGGCAATGGATACTGGATTTCAGGGATGGAATCGTCTATTTTGAAGCCGGAATAGGCTAAAATACCTCTTATGTCTAATTCCAAGCGTTTATTGACGTCAGTTTTGAACCTGGGCATGATAATAGCGACTTTCCCTTTCACTGCTTTTCTTAGCTCTCTCAGTACATCAGCGTATAAAGTTTCAAGCTCCCTGACAATCCTTTCCGCCAGGTATCTGTTCGGCACTCTCTTGAAATAAGGCCCCATGTAAGGCTCTGTTGCTGCCCCGTCTGCGTTTTTCACTTGATTGCTAAGTCTTCTTGCATCAGAATTGTGTATTTTCCACTTGCCCTTGTATTTTTTCCCGAGCCAGTCCAGGTTCCTCATGCATTTCTCGCACGTCAACCTATCCTTCTCAAATCCTACTGCATTGATGTTCATCAATAGCGCTTCCTGCATTATCGTCCCAAGGCCGCAAAACGGATCAATCAGCAATTTATTTTCAGATACTTCGCTCAGGTTTATCAAAATCTTCGCCAATCGTAGTGAAACGACGGTCTTCGCATCCCAGTTCGGCCGTTTCTCATCCCTTGCCTTGTAGCTTTTCGGGTTCGACACAGCAACAGTCTTGAATATCATCTTGTTGAAGCTCGTAACTTCCACATCTATGTGCATATCCCTTGATGGGTTCATCTGGTCTGCCTTCCTGCGCATCGCTTTCAGGCCTTCTTCCTTGAAATGTATCTTCATCATCTCATCAAGGCCGAGGTCATCATTGTCCCAGAAGGTGTAGGTTATCTTGTTGCTGCTTCCGCCATATAGATTAGAGATGTCCTTTATCTCCTCGGCTATCTTAACTGTGCCTCCCAAGTCATTAATCGCTTTCTTCACGTCAATCTTGTCTATCTCGATGACAGCAAGCTTGTTCTTGAAGAGTTTCACTTTATATCTTGCTTTCCTTGCCCTGATATAGGAAACGATCTCTGCAAAACTCAGGTTCACATCTCTTCCAAGGAAAAATAGGTAATGCTTGCTCATGAATTAAAATGAAAGAATTGCTGTTTATAAGGTTATTCGCATGTGACAGATGTCAATGCGGCTTTCAAGGCGTCTATCTTGGCTTCAGAGGTTCTTACTTCCGCCCTTATGTCCCTGATGGTCTCAACAAGCGATTTCCTTTCCTCGTCTGTGTTCGCTTTCTTCAGCTCGTTCAGCTTGGCTTCTGCATTGTCATTCAGTTCAGAAAGGCTTGACTCCAGTGCTCTCAACTCGTCTTCCAGGACCTTAGTCTTGTCAGGGCAGCTGTAGCTTGTTTCAGCAGTAGACCCATCATTGGCATCTCCTTCCCGGACATCCGTCGTCTGCCCATCAACATTGCTCTGTGTCGTGCAACCCATGACCAACAGAGCTAGAATCCCGAAAATTATGAGCGCCTTTTTCATGTTGCTTTTGGAGTTTCTTTTGATTTATAAATCTTTACATCGTTATCTCTCTGAAGTTAAGATACCCCTTCATGTTCTTTTCCCAGTATGATACTGCCTTCTTCGAGAGCTTTCCTGTAGTCAAGAAAAGCACGGGCAGCTTCCTTGTATGCCCTTTCTGGTATGCAAGACTCAGGTCTGAATCGCTTATTGCCTGCTTTGTCTTGGCAACAAGGAAATATTCCAGTTCACCAAGAGTCGAAGGCACTTTTACAATCATGTTTATCTCCTGCCCCTTAGGATTCAGGTTCTCCTCTATCCGTATGTTGCTCTTCTGCAGGTAATCGATTATCCTATTGAGGAATTGCTCTTTGTTTGCGGAAGTTCTTGTCCTCTCAATTTTAGGTTTTTCCTGCTTCGCTTGGACAGGAAGCTTCTGCTGCACTGGCTTCTCCTCTTTCAAGGGCCTTAATTTCAATAAGTCTAGGACTTCATCATCGCTCGTCAAATACCATTTCCAGTATAGCAGTGGTCCTTCATGAGTCTTGACTTCTATAGGCTTGGCGAAATCTCTCAAGTTCCTGAACGCTACCCTTATCGCAGGTTCGGTCCCCTTGTCGCTCATCACCTTGTTCTTCTTCAGCAGGTCATAGGCTTCCCTTTCTTTCAGTTCAAGGTGCTTGTACAGCATTTCCAGCCTTGATTCCTGACCTTTCGCATAATACACGGGGCTTCCTCCGACTTTCGCTGCTGAAACCAATATCTGCTTGCTTGATAGGAGATCGCTCAAGTACGCCCCTACGAATAATGAATCCTTCTTAAGTTCAGAGGATATCGACAGAGGCAGTATTGGCCCCTTCGACTTCACCAGTTCTAGAATCTGCGGTCTTAAGTCCTCCATAGCATAGGAAAATGGCAAAATTCTATTTAAGCTTTTCTGAGCTAAAGGTTTATTTAGTCGGAGATTGCATGGATTTGGACCATGGGAACAACAGGAATGGCGTATGATTACCTGGAAAGGCTTGCAGAGAAAAGAGGCATGACTGCTGCAGAATATCGGAAGTGCCAATATGAAGAGAGGCAAAGAAGGCCTTTAAACCAAGTGATGAGCAGGCTCATAACAGCAAGGCTAGCTTATCTTAGGAGAACTCCTGCATGGCTGGCCGATGAAATCGGTGTCTGCAGACGCATGGCCGTCATGTATGCCGATGGAAGCTCGCTTCCGAAACCGAAAAGGGCTGTCGAGATTTTCAAAGCTCTCAGGCTGGAAGGCCTTGCTCTGGAAGACCTATTACAAATAAACAATGGCAAGCCTATTTCCTGAGGAATTCATTCGCCTTCAGGATTGCCGCGCAACTCGGGCCGTGTGTTATCTTGCTTTCCATAGCCATCTTCACGGCGTCTTTGAACTTCACCTTCACTAGCTTGATGTTCT
>DATDVX010000048.1:0-2462 GCA_035289885.1 Candidatus Nanoarchaeia archaeon
GAGAGCTGCGTTATAATCTCTGTCTACAGTGAAGCCGCAGGCGCACGCATGGATTCTGTCCCAGAGCTTCTTTGGCACGCTCTTCCTGCAACGTGAACACTGCTGCGTTGTTCCTCGAGGTTCGACCTTCACCACCATGCAGCCAGCGCTTTCAGCCTTGCTGCACAGCATCTGGATGAACCTTGACCATGATGCATCCATCATGTTCCTGGGATTATATGTTTTTGATACCAGACGGGGGATATGCAGATCTTCTACAGCGATAAAGCCATAATTGTTGACATAATAATGGGAAAGCTGATGGAGGAAATCAGTTCGTTGGTTGAGAATCTTCTCATGGACTCTGGCAACCTTGACTCTTTGCTTGCCTCTGTTTTTTGATTCTTTTTTCTTTTTCGAGAGTCTTTGTTGTTGCTTTTTCAGCTTTGCTAAGGAAGCATTGAGACGGTGCGGATGAGGAATGGAATGACCATCACTGTCAGCAGCATAATTCATTAATCCCAAATCAATGCCAACTTTTTTGGAGTTTGCAGAAGGAAGTACTGTTTTCTTCTGTTCAGAGGCGATGAAGGCGAACCACTTCCCTGAAGAAAAATGTTTGATGGTGACCTGTTTAATGCTTCCTTCTATGTCTCGGTGCATGATGAAGGGGATATCCCCTATCTTGGCAAGATGGAGCTTGTCATAGCGGAGATTGCTGTAAAGAATTTTGAAACCGCTCTGGTTAAAGGTGAAGGTCTTGAAGAAGCCCTTTCCCTTGAAGCGGAGCCTGCCATTCTTTTTGCCCTTGGCTTTTCTTCCTCTGAGGGAGCGGAGATTGGAGAAGAGGCGATAACTTTCGTATTGAAGGGCCTTGGAGTAGACATTGTTCAGTTCTGGATGCTGTTCTTTCAGAGCGAGAAGAGAGTGCTGTATTTCATTGCGATTGGGTTGTTCTTGATGTTGCAGGTGTTCGAGGAGCTTGTTGTAGATGAATCTGCACTGTTCCAGCGTCCACAGGAGCTGGTGCTCCTGTTGTTTGGTTGGGTAGAGACGGAAGGTGTAGGTGCGAAGCATGCTGAAGAAGAAATATTTCTATTTATAAGCAGGAGGCTGCTCCCTGACGAGTGAATGGAGACTCAAAACTCTACATTCATGATCTATGATTATTTCCGGAGTATTCGGAAGATATTCAGACGCTCTTGTTATCTTCCTGCTGCATTCATCTCAGGACTGAACTCCTGAGAGTTCTGCAGCGGCGCTGTTGAAAAAGTCTTATTAACCCGTGAGCCGTGAGGCTGCACGGGGGGAACAAATGAGGTGTTCCCGAATGAAAGAGGTTAAACTTATTAAAAAGATTAAGTGTTTGCTCAGGAAGGCAAACATACCAAAGTGGCTGCACCACTTTGGGCCAAAGAAGTATGAATTCTACCAGCATCAGCTTGCCTTGTGGATCAGACAGGCCTGTACGCTGTCCTATCGAAGGACTGTTCGCCTGCTGGAACAGCTGGGATTTGTCGTGCCGAGCTATTCAGCTTTATGCAAGATGAACAAAAGAGCAGGTCATCTTATAGAGAAGATCTTTGAACAAACCCGTCCGCAAGGACGGGTTGTGGTGGCTTCCATCGATGCTACGACGCTGAGCAGGACCAATCCGAGCTGGCACTACATCAAGCGGATTGGCAGAAAGAAGCCTGTTTCCAGGCCTCTCAAGCTGAGCCAGGTCATTGATACCAGGCGCAAGAAGATTCTTGCCTTGCGTCTCCGTGCCAAGCCGAGGCATGACACGCAAGACGTAAGGTATCTGCTAAAGCGAATGCAGATGCCGAAGATACTTGTGGCTGACAAGGGATATGATGCAGAATGGGTTCATGAGCTTGCTCATGAACAAGGGATCATCACGATGATTCCAAGCAAGAAAAATACGAAGAAGGGGTTCTATCGGAAGAAGATGCAAAAACTGTTCAGAACGCGAACCTACCATCGAAGGGAGATCTCAGAAAGCCTGTTTGGCGCAGCCAAACAGAAGTATGGAAGTAGTGTGAGCTCTCGAACCATCCAGACGCAGAGGGCAGATGTGTATTGTAGAGCAATGCTCCACAATCTATCTCTGCGGAATTCATGAGATTTTCAACTACTCCTTACCTTTGTTGAAGTTTTCAAGGGGAAAACCATTGTAAGAACAGTTTACAGAGATATAATCAAAAATTTCCAAAAACAAAGAGGTGAAGTATTAATCTCTGGGGTTGAGGAGAAAAAGTTCATTGAGGAGGATAAAATCGCTCTGGAGCAGTATCTCAAAAGATTGCAAAAGCTCAAGTGTAACGAAAGAATTCTTATTAAGGAGGGTGATACAAACTTTGTTGTGGGGTTTCAAACAACTTATAGATGGATATCTGAGGAATCATTTAATCCAACTCCCATATATGTCTACAATGATAAACTAACAACAATTATTTGGGGCAATCCAAACTATGCAATAA
>DATDVX010000049.1:0-2738 GCA_035289885.1 Candidatus Nanoarchaeia archaeon
CCCCGCCGCGGCCGACCCCCCCGAGACCAGACTGGCTTGAAGGAACCCACACTTGAACTCCTTTTTCAGCTGGAACAACGCCTTTCTTTGGATCATAAGCAACTTTTTGGTCGCGTACCATCCATTCTACCTCGCGGACATCCATGTAGTCTGTGCCTTTGAAAGCAAAGCCTTCATCAAAGCTGTCTGAAGGCTCAACAGTCAATCCGCCGACGAGCAATGGGACTTTGGCAGTCCTATACCTGTCTCCAATGAGGCTAAGCACATGCTGGCGATGCTTTTCGTTTACGCCTACTCCTGGGAAAATGACAATATCAGAAGTGTCTGCGTATGTATCTGAAAGCTCTGGAATCGCGTCCCAGCCTTCAATTGCTTGCTCTGCGCTAACTACATGAAATCTATTATTAGTAACACGTCGCAGTGTGCCGTTGTGATACAGCTGTCGTGGCGTATTTAAGAAGCTTAATGGTTGGTTTGGCCTATAACCAGCCAGATCCTCAATGCCTCTTCGACCTCTGAATGCTTCATTCAGTCGAGCAATAAGCTCTTCTCCGCATTCATCAAAGACTATATTGGCTATCTTCGGAGTCCTCAAGCCCGGAGGAACATATGAACTTAAATCAGTTGTTTCGGTTTTCATCTTTATACCTCTCAAATTTGATAAATTACAGAAGAATCAGAAGTATATAAAGCTTTTGGTATTTACTACTTTAGAAAAGTAACAAAAAACAGCATATGGCAAGATTTAAAAGAGATTCCTGTAATAAGCATGAAAATGAACAACCAGCACATAACTGAGGATTCTGGAATTCCGCTGATTGGATGCATTGCATTCGGTATAATCGACAGGGGAACGAACCTGCTGCAGATAAGATCAACTTCAATATGCAACATGAGCTGCACATTCTGCTCGACAGACGGAGGGCCAAACTCAACGCATCACAAAGTGACTTACACTGTCGATGTTGACTACCTGTTGAAATGGACAAGGAAAGTCTGCGAGCTGAAAGGCGATAATGTAGAGATTTTCATTGATTCTGTCGGAGATCCATTGATGTACAATGAATTCGTGAAATTAGTTTCAGGATTGAAGAAAATAAAGAACGTCAAGCATGTAACAGTCATAACCAACGGAACTTTATTGACTGACAAGATAATAAAAGAGCTTGAAGAAGCTGGATTGGACAGGATCAACTTGAGCATCCACACCATGGACGAGAAGATTGGAAAATTATTGATGGGATGCAGCTGGTATGACGTGAACAAGATAAAAGAGATCTGCAAGAAGATAGCCAAGAGCAAGATAGAGCTGATGCTGACACCTGTCTGGCTTCCGAAAGTGAACGACAAAGATGTCGAGGACCTGATACAATTTTCAAAAGAGATAGGAGCGAAAATCGGAATTCAGAAGTACGAGATATACAAGCACAGCAGGAAGCACAAGGGAGCTGGGAAGACAAACTGGTTCAAATTCTACAGGCAGATAAAGGAATGGGAGAAGAAATTCGACATCAAATTAACTGTGAACAAGGATGATGTCAACGTCGAGAACAGGCCAAGACTGAAAGACCAGATGCATGAAGGGGACAAGGTTAACGCAAAAATAAAACTTCCGGGCTGGCAGAAAGGGCAGATGATTGGAGTGGCGAACAACAGGTGCATAAGCATAAACAACTGCGACGCGGAAATCGGCAGTACAGTAAGAGTTCGTATAACCGATGACAAGAACGGGATATACTTGGCAGAAGCCTGCTAAGAACATTTAAATAGAATCAACCCCTCGAATTGCCTAATGGAGGTGTTTAGTTGATGAGAATTGGCAAAACGCTTTTTTATATTGGTGTATTGATAGCAGCCATATTAGGAATCGGCAACGCGATTAATGCTAGATGGGCCGCAAATGAATGGGTCGCACTCCTGCTGGTCGTGGTTGGTCTTGTCGTTGGTTTCATGAACATTGAAGCCAAGGAAGGCGCTGGATTCCTGCTTGCTGCAGTAGCTTTCGTAATAGCAGCGGCTTTGGGGAATTTGATGGCGTTCAACACGCTGATACCAAAGATCGGAAGTTTCCTTCAGGGAACAATCGGCAACATCGCATTGATAGTTGCTCCGGCTGCATTGGTAGTTTCCTTGAAAGCGATAATTTCGGCCTGTAAATAGGCCCTTTTCTTTTTTCTTAATATTTATAAAGTGAGGCTTGATTTCTTTGCTCTATGTATATTGCAACTTGCGTCGATGGAATGGAAGAGATTTGCGAGAGAGAAGTAGATGGCAGGAAAGCCTGGAAAGGCAGGGTTGAGTTCGAAGGCGAGGTCAAAAAGTTCAATTCTGTGAAGAACATCTATGATCTGTGGAAAGGATTCAAGTTCAGCAGCCAGAAGGACATCATCGCGCAAGCCAAGACAATCAACAACGAGATTGCAGGGACATTCAAGGTCGTGGCCAACAGGGAAGGGGAACATAACTTTAGCAGCATGGAGATCGAGAGGAGCGTCGGAGAGGTGTTCCACGAGAAGGGCTTCAAAGTCGATTTGAAAAAACCTAGAAGCATAGTCTTCGTCGACATAAAGGATGAGATGTGCTTCATCGGATTGCTCAAGGAATTCGAGCTGAACAAGAGGAAATACCGCTTCAAGAGGATAACCCCCAACCTAGACTGCACAATCGCGTATGGGATGATGAAGCTGGCTGACATAAAAGATGATGAAATCATATTCAACCCTCACTGCAAAGACGGG
>DATDVX010000050.1:0-4823 GCA_035289885.1 Candidatus Nanoarchaeia archaeon
GACTCGTCCCTTATCGCCTCGATAAGCTGCTTGTCTTCTGACTTGGCGAGGATTGCCTCAATGTATTCCTGAGTGAAGATGAACGCTCTTGAGGATGAACCGAGAAGCTCTTGGTAAGACTGCGACTTGTAGTGGTTGCTAATCGCTTCTGTCTCCTCTGCTGTCTTTGGCTTTGTCAACTGCGACCCTATGTTTGCATCGCCTGCCAAGGAAATCGCGCCGTCTTTCTCCATCAATAGAAGAAGATCCTGCCGCGGAAGCTGCTTCAGGTTCATCGCGTCCTTGTATACCATGAAAGCCAGGATGCTGAAGATTACAAAAAAGATTATTGACACTATGAAGAACCACTTGAAAAGCTTCTTGAAGATGAAAAAAAGCAGTAAAATAACGGCAAAAATCAGGACAAGAAACAATGTTGCTGCCATGACCTTACATGGTTATGGAACTATTAATAAAGATTCTCATTAGGGCACCCACACCTTGGTTTCCAGTGGAACATGGAAATTTACTTGGAAATGATTAGAATAGCGTGGTTGTTCGTTGTTTTATTGAGATAGAAGGTTTTGTTGTTGTTTTTTGGGAAGAAGAAAACGAATTAAAGAGGGTTTTCAGCGTTTATAGACGTTGTATTATTATTATATAGAATTAATTTATTATTTATATTATAACTTCCATTTAAAAATTTTTCCGTGATAGAAAACAATCTTTTACTAATCCACTTTTCAACACCAATTTTCTACAAGAAGCGACGGTGCGAGAATTTTGACAACTGCGCAATGATGCAATATTTTTCTCCGGAATGTTTCCAAAGGAAATAGAGGTCTGGGTGTATGTGTTTAATGATAATAATGCTTAAATATAACATGTAGGAAAATAAAGCGCCTCATGACAGAAAAGCTTAGTGGTTTCTTCGAAAACTTTATGAAAAAAGAACCGATTTTCCTGGATAAGCACGCTCTGCAATCAAACTACACGCCCAAGGACGTGCCTTACAGGGAAGACCAGATAAACCAGATCGCCGGAATTCTTGCGCCTGCGCTGAGGATGGAGAAGCCATCGAACATTTTCATCTATGGGAAGACTGGTTGCATTGCAGGGGATAGCTTGGTGTATACTTCAGAGGGATATGTAAAAATAAAAGACATCAATAAAAATTCCCTGGTGCTGTCGTTCAACAGAAAGACAAAGAAGTACGAGTGGTCGCCATTTATTTTCCTGCGATTTGAAAACAAGGATAAACTGCTGAAGGTTGAGCTGGATAATGGGTTAAGCCTTGTAGTGACCCGCGACCACCCCCTGCTAAAAACAGACATGGCTTGGAAAAAAGCAGACCAGCTGCAAATCAACGACGAGGTTGTTGTCGGCTATGACCTGCCTAGCCTTGCGCATACACAGATTCCTTTGGCGAAAGCGAGATTGCTCGGGTTTACAATCGCTGATGGTTCGATGAACAGAAGAATACGCCGCGTAACCCACTCAAGGGGTGGCCAGTACAATTCAGACAGGCAAAGATACAGGTTCTTCAATGCGGACTTAAAACTGCTTCAGCAGGTCAAAAATGATTTGAACGTACTCTACGACTATACCCCCACCATAAGAAAAGACGGAACAAGATGCCCTATGGTCGAGGTCATATCACAAGAAGTCTGCCAAGAGCTGAATAGCAACAGCATTCCATTCGGGCATAAGAGCGCCATAGTCGAAGTCCCGGAAGTAATCTTCAAATCTAACCTAACTGTGCAAAGAGAATTCCTCAAGGCATTATTCTCTTGCGATGGAACAGTAAGCAGGCATACAATGCAAATGGAATATTACTCCAACTCGAAAAAACTCTTGCAAGGAGTTTCCTATTTGCTACACCAGGAAGGAATAACCTCGAAAATACGCATAAAAATGGCAAAATGCAATGGTAAAACCTTTAAGTCATACAGGCTTTACATCAATGGGCAAGAAAACCTGAACAAATTTTACTATAAAATTGGATTTTGCTCTGAAAAGAAGACAGAACGCCTGAGAACTATGATTAACGCCTACCAAAAACCAATGCGGTTAGATGGCAAAACCTTTGTTTCTTCGAAAATAACCAAAATAGAGGAGACTTACGAGCCGTTCGTGTATGACCTGACTGTTCCTAAGAACCACAATTTCATAGCGAATGGAATTGTTTCGCACAATACAGGCAAGACACTAAGCATAAGGCATGTCACGGATACAATCCTTGAGATCGCGGCTAAAAACAACGTTCCCTTGAAGATATTCTACCTAAACTGCAAGCTGAAGAGGATTGCAGACACAGAGTACAGGTTGATTGCGCAATTAGCGAGGGAATTCGGGTATGATGTCCCTGCGACAGGATTGCCGACAGATGAGATATACAAGATTTTTGTCAGGGCAGTTGACAGCGAGAAGAGCAGCATAATCCTTGTGCTTGACGAGATAGACCAGCTTGTAAACAAGACAGGGGACGAGATACTCTACAACCTAACAAGGATAAACGCCGAGCTGAAGAACAGCCACATCTCAATCCTCGGGATTAGCAACGACCTGATATTCGCAGACAATCTTGATCCGAGAGTGAAGAGCAGCCTCAGTGAAGAGGAAGTGGTGTTCCCGCCGTACAATGCGATGCAGCTGCAGAAAATACTGAAACAGCGAGCAGACGTGGCCTTCAAGGAAAACATCATCGGCTCCGGCGTCATAGAGAAATGTGCAGCCTACGCAGCGAGAGAACACGGGGATGCGAGAAGGGCATTGGAGCTGCTGAGGGTTGCGGGCGAGTTGTCCGAAAGGAACAACGAGATGACAATCAGCGTCGACCACATAGACGCAGCAGAAGAGAAGATCGAAAGGGACAAGGTGCTTGATGTTGTAAACACACAGCCAAAGCAGTTCAAGCTGACGCTTTACTCAATATTCACAATGTGCACTCAGAGCGACAAGCCTGTGTTCACGAGCGACATATATGAAGTGTACAAAGACACATGCGTGAGATGCGGCGTGAAGCCACTGACGCAAAGAAGAGTCTCGGACATAATCGCGGAACTGGACATGCTCGGGATAATCAACGCCAGAGTAATAAGCAAAGGAAGATACGGCAGGACACGGCAGATATGCCTCGCAATACCAGCATCGTCTTTACCTAAGACGAATTCCCTTCTCAAGGAAGGGCTCAACCTTTAAGCTCAATGGATACAAAAGAGATAATCAATTCTCTTATAGACCGGGGGGTGCTCATAAGCCCTGATCTCATAGAGTGCATAGAGCAGATAAAAGAGATAATCGACACTCTGCCGGATGAAGGACCAGTAGTTCTCAACAAGGACCTTGTAAAAGCGCTCAAGACGAATATCAAGAGGCTTGACATAAACTGGACAGAATTCGAGAGCTCGAGGGCGCTTGCTGAGAAAGGGAAGGAGAGCAAGATATATGATTCTTTCATGCACATAATCGGTATGGCTTCTGACGAGAAGAGCAAGGAGAAGATTGCAGCGCTGCTCACTGACATAAAGCAGGAAGGGGCGGTAGTCCTTGAGAAGGAAGACGAGAAGGACGAGACAAACGTTGTTGTGCTGAAAGCCTACAATGAGAAGCCAAAGAAGAGAGAGCCGAGCGATTTCGTGGAATACTTCAAGATCAGATATGACCTGATGAAAAGACTGCTGCAGACAAGGGTTGAGCTTGAGAAGCTGACTTCCATAAGCAGGCTGAAGGAGAAAAGCCTGAAAGAGACAGTTTCAGTAATAGGGATGGTCTATGCAAAGAGAGAAACCAAGAACGGCAACATCATGCTAACAGTAGAGGACCCGACTGGCATGATAAACATCCTAGTGAACAAGGAAAGGACAGATGTCTATAACATCGCAAAGGAAATCTGCTACGATGAGACCCTAGGTGTGAAGGGGGTCCACATGAATGGCATAATGTTCGCAACGACGATACTGCAGCCGGACATATCTGTCACAGATCGGAACAAGAAAGCGAAGGATGACGTGTATGCCGCGTTCATATCAGACATACACGTAGGCTCGACGCACTTCCTGGAAGAAGACTTCCTGAAATTCATAAGATGGCTGAACGGGAAAGCCGGGAATCCATTGCAAAGGAGCCTAGCCAAGAAGATAAAGTACCTTTTCCTGGTGGGGGACATAGTGGATGGAGTCGGAGTCTATCCAGGGCAGGACAAGAACCTCATACTCAAGGACATCGTTAAGCAGTATGACACGCTTGCCAGCTATCTCAGCCAGATAAGGAGCGACATCAAGCTGATAATCGCGCCAGGGAACCATGACGCGCTGAGAAGCGACGAGCCACAGCCGACACTGAGCAAGGATTTCGCTGCGAGCATGTGGACTTTGCCTAACGCGACGATGGTCTGCAATCCCTCATACGTCAACATACACTCGTCGAAAGATTTTGAAGGCTTCAATGTGCTGCTTTACCATGGCGGAAGCTTCCACTACTACATACGCGAGATTGACGCGCTCAGGAAACACGATCCCAAAAATAATCCATCTTCAGTATGGAAGTACCTGCTGAAGAGAAGGCACCTGGCACCAGCGCACACTTCAACGACATACATACCTGAAACAAAATTCGATCCTTTGGCGATAGACCTGGTTCCGGACATCGTAGTCAACGGAGACATGCACAAAGCAGACGCATCGCAGTACAAAGGCATTATCATAATATCTTCCGGTTGCTGGCAGAGAAGGACAGACTATGAGATAAAAAGAGGGAACAACCCAGACCCCGGGAAAGTGCCCCTGCTGAATCTCAAGACAAAAGAGATCAAGATGATGAAGTTTGTTGACGAGTGAACGTGA
>DATDVX010000051.1:0-3471 GCA_035289885.1 Candidatus Nanoarchaeia archaeon
AAAGGCAAAATATGTTATAAAATATTCAAATTATCCTGAATATGTCAAGTATATTTTTTATAAGATTGTAAAATGATTCTAGAGATTTAACTTAACATAAACTAATTTTCTTATCTCAAACATGGTGTGTTCATAGTTCATTGTGATCTAACTATTTGTTTTTCCTATAAATCCTTTTCAGGAGGAGCGTACCATGCCCAACCTCAAATTCCCCGAAATCAACCAGGTTGCGATTTCAGGCAGGCTTTGTCAGGACCCCGAACTACGAGTCATGGAAAGCGGCAAAACCAAAGTCACTTTCCATATAGCTGCCAATCAACTCTATCGCGATGACAAGGGAGAATGGCAGAAAGACACTACTTTCATTCCTATCTCCGCCTGGGACAAGCTAGCTGAGTATGCTGCTGAACGTCTGAAAAAATGCAGCGCCGTATTCCTCACCGGCAGGCTGAAGTCCAGAACTATCGAAACAAGCAACAACAACTGCACTATCCTGGAGGTTGTTGCCAGGCATATCCAGTTCTTGGACAAGAAAAAGGAATCTCTGGAAGCAGAGGCACAACCAGAAGAAGAGTCCACTCCCTTCTAGCGAAGTCCCTATACATTATAATATACGGCTCTGTGGGGCAACCAGCATATCGGCTGCCCCTTTTCTATTTCTGGTTGAACTGCTCAAGCCCATGTGGAGATGCATAAGATTGAACCATCAGTCCATTTATCAGCATGAGATGTTTAGAGTTCTTGGTGATTTAAGAGATGAAGATTTAGAGAAAAATCCACCACAAAAGGAGGAGATTGAAAAGATGGCAAGCAAAAATAACAAAGGAAAGAACGAGAATGAGCAGAGAGGAGAAGAATCTACCTCTACAGCTCTCGTGTCCAATCTCTACCTTCCCAACGAATTGGTAGAGCAGCTTCAGCAGAGCGAGAGCCTGGCTGAGATACTTCCAGAGGATAGGCTCATTGCCCATGAATGCTTCAATGTCAAGCTCAAAGACAAGGAGGGGAATTGGATTCCGGCCAATTGCTTCTTCAATACAGTCACTGAGGAAGTCTCAGAAGAGATAGATGCTGTGCTGCTCTTCCTGAAGAAATCCAGGAGATATGTCACCTGGGATGAGGAAGCAGGTTCAACTCTGATGTGCTTCAGCCTCGACCTCACGACTGGAAACTGGCAGGAAGATCCTTTTGATACAAGGGTCTGTGAGACCTGTCCCTTGCAGAAATGGGGCAATGGCAGGAACGGCACTCCTCCCCCATGCAAGGTGGTCTGGAACTTTGTTGGGATCAACCTCAAGACCAGAGACCCATTTGTCATCTCGGCTAAGTCTACCTCCCTCAAGCCCATGAAACAGTTCGTGAACCAATATTTCATCGGCAAGATGAAAGGAAAGAACCTGCCCCTCTTCTGTTATGCCGTGAAGCTGAGGCTGACTCAGCCTATAGGCACTTATGCAGTGCTGCAGCCAGAGATTGGGCATGTCTTTGGAAAAGAGGACATCGAGGTCTGGCACCAGCTCGCTCAAGAGCTATGGAACTCCCAGCGGGTTGACCTGATGCAGATACCCCCAGAGGAGATCGAGGTGCAAAAGGTCTCTGAGAGCCAGGGAGAAGACCTTCCCTTCTGAATTGATACCGCTGTAACAAGCGGTAAATCCACCAAGAGAGGAGGTGAGAAGATGTGAGCGAAATAACCATTCCGCAATCGTGGGCTACCAGCAGAGAGCAGATTTGTGACTTCTGCAACTCGAAGATGGTTGTCCGCAGGGATTTTTATGATTGTCCCAAATGCGGAAATGCCCGCCAGAAAGCTCTCATAAGATGGCTGAGGCGCAATCTGAAACGGGCATAGGACGAGGCTCCTGGGAGGGTTCACGGCCTTCTGGGAGCCTTTCTGTTTCTACTTCAAGATAAACCAGCGATATAACCTTGTCAAGGAGCGATAAGATGAATTCTGCTTTCTATGTCAGAGAAGCACTCCCTCAAGCCAATGCCGGCATTGCAGTTCAGGAAAGGTTAGAGAGGTGTGGAGTTGAATGCTTGAGAGACGGAGAACTGCTGATGCTCAGCTTGAACATTTCAGAAGCCAAATCCAGGGGCATACTCCAAGGCATTTCGTTGTCACAACTGCTCTGCCTGCCAATTCCAGGGCTTCAGAAGCTACTTGGCAAAGCAAAAGCAGCAAGGCTTGTAAGCAGCTTTGAGCTTTCAAAAAGAGCATTACAGCAAGGACTTGGCATTCTTCCAGCCATTTCATGTCCTACTGAGACTATTCCGTTTCTTGCTGGCATAAAGGATGAGTGCAAAGAGCATTTTCTCTGTTTGTATTTGAATGCCCGCAATCAGGTAATCCATCAGGAAGTAATCTCAATAGGAAGTTTGTCTGCTTCGATTGTTCATCCGAGAGAGGTTTTTAGCGTCGCATTGAAGCATTCTGCTGCAAGTATCATCCTTGCTCATAATCACCCAAGCTCTGATGTATCTCCTTCCAAAGATGACATTGAATTGACGAGAAGGCTTATGAAAGCTGGAGATATCATGGGCATAGAAATTTTGGATCATCTCATCATCAGCAAAGCAGATTTCCTCAGCTTGAAAGAAAGAGGGTTGATGTGAAAACAATGACCTATCGCAGCAAATCAGGGCGAATGCTGTATTGCCCGGTCATAGAAACAGAGGATGAAATGTATGAGATAAATGAAACTGACGAAGGCTTCTGTCTGGGGTGTGGCAATACTCAGGCATGTGTGGAGCCGGACGCAAGAAGGTATAAGTGTGAAAGCTGTGAAGAGCACCTGGTCTTTGGCTTTCAGGAACTTCTTCTCATGGGGCTGATGAGATTTGAAACAGATAATGATTGATGTGAGAAGTGGTGTTTAGAATTACTTGTGATTTTACAATTTAACAAGAGAAAGAATTGAATGATGAAAACAAAAGCTGATAATCACAAGCTCTACTACATCGAGCAATATCCTTCAACTGTAAATGAAGAGATTGAGCTTTATACAGGAGAAGATGTTCAGCAGGTTACAAAACACAATCAGATTCTTCATCCTGAAAATAGGTATGTGATTCGGGAATTTGATTAGAGTGTGTAGGAAAACGCGGGAGTTCTAACTAGTCGAAAAATATAGAGTTAGGCGGATCGATCTCACGGCAGAACCCCTTGATACCCGCAACCATTGAACGCCCCATTTCATGCTTGCGACCTATCCCAGGGGAACGGCTGGGATCGAAAAATCGCAGAATCTACGACTTCTATAAAAAACAATCACTTAGGTGCTCCCGTGAAATGTTACACACTCATTTGATTATATGTAAATTATCAGCAGGGCTAAGTCAACTCTAGTGAGTTGACGCTTCTACCATTGAAGTGGTAGAAGAATAAGTTGAAGAAAGCATTAGCTCCTTCTAATGCTTGGAACGTACCAAACCACTTTATTCTTCTCTTCACTTCTTTGTTGATTCTTT
>DATDVX010000052.1:0-4221 GCA_035289885.1 Candidatus Nanoarchaeia archaeon
CGACGAAACCGATGAATCCTATCAGCAAGATCCCGATTCCGGACACCTTTAGTATCGTCTTGAACTCGTCTGGCGTTGGCTTTTTCGTCAATCTGAAGACCCTGACGCACTGAGCGACGAAGCTCTTGAATCTCTCTAACATTTTAAGATTGGTTTCAGAAATGGGGGTTTTTAAAGGTTTTGCTGTAACTAATCAACAAATTCAATACCTAAGTCTTCCTCTATCTCACGCTTGGCCTTTTCAGCCATCCTTCTCTTCGGGCCGAAAATCTGAGGGGAAGTGACGCCTGTGATTATCAGCATGGCCCTTATTGTCTTGCCCATGTCCTCGGAAATCTGAGCACCCCAGATGATCCTAGCATCCTCGTTCAATTTCGTTGAGACTGTCTCGACGATTTTCCTCGCTTCCTGCAAGGTCATGTCTGCTCCGCCGACGACATTGATTAAGGCTCCTGTTCCGCCAGTTATGTCAACGTTCAACAATGGATTGGAAATGGCTTTCTGCACAGCTTCTTCAGCCCTGTTCTCTGAATCGCTTTCACCAAGGCCTATCATCGCTACACCGCCGTTGCTCATCACAGTGCGGATATCCGCGAAATCAAGATTGACAAGGCCTGCTTTCGTGACCATCTCAGTTATTCCCTTGACTGCATTTGTTAGGACCTCATCTGCAATCTTGAAGGCTGTCTGCAATGGGATGTTAGGAGCGAGCTCCAATAGTTTATCGTTAGGAATCACAATCAATGTGTCAACAATGTTCTCCATCTTCTCAAGGCCGTACATAGCGTTCTCATATCTTCTCTGGCCTTCCATTGAGAATGGGATTGTGACTATGCCTACTGTCAATGAATCGTTCTTCTTCGCTGCCTCTGCGACAACCGGAGCCGAGCCTGTACCAGTTCCACCACCAAGACCACATGTTATGAACACCATGTCTGCGCCTTGGAGTGTTTTACGTATTTCTGTTTCTGTTTCCCTGGCAGCTTCCTCGCCAACCTGCGGGACTGAACCAGCGCCAAGGCCTTGTGTAAGTTCTTTTCCAATCAAAATCTTCTTGTCAGCGTTTGTGTAGAGGAGATCCTGCGCATCAGTGTTGATTGCAATAGTCTCGCATCCCCTGATGCCGACCTCGAACATCCTGTTGATAGTATTATTGCCTGCGCCACCGCAGCCAACGACCTTGATCTTCGCTGTCTGGCGAGCCAAATACTGCTCAAGTTCAGCATCGATAGAATTGTAGCTTTTTTCCTGTGATGAGACGCTTGTTACTGAGATATCAGCCATATGTTACCCCTCGCTTTTAACATTAAACCTAAGTAATCACCAATATTTAAACCTAATTATTTTGCAGTAGTAGCTTTTTTCTCTACAGGCTTCTCGTAAGAAACATCCTTTATCTCGGGAATGACTTCCTTCAGCTTGTCAGTTATTGGCTTCTGCAGCTCTTTCGGAAGGTCAGCCTTCAAGATCAGCTTGTCATCCTTGAAATCATGCTCGACATGGCCCAAAAAACCATGAAGCATCGTGTGGATCTTCTCGTTGACGTCAGAAATTATCTTCGCGCCCTTTATTTCATAGATGACATCGTGGCCTGCGAGCGGATGGTTGAAGTCGATGACGCATCTCCCGCCGGAAACTGTCTTGACTGTGCCCTGGTAATTATCGAAATTAACCCTTAAACCCGGGAATGGCTTTATCTTCTGGTCCTTGAAGACAGAAGCAGAGACTATCTTCATTAGTTTAGGGTCTTTTTTCCCGAAAGCCTGCTCCGGAGGCAAGTCAACTGCATAGGACTTGTTCTCTTCCTTGCCGATGAGGAAATCCTCCAAGCCCTTAACCAGATGACCCTGGCCAACGCATATCTTCAGCGGCTTGTACTTCATCTTCGGATTGTGGACGTTGTGCTTCTTGGCGTCCTCTTCCCTTGTGAGGTCGAAAACCTGCCCGGAATCCTTGACTTTTCCGACGAAATCGATTTCTATGAAGTCATTCTTTTTTATCGGCATGATAATAACTGGCTTTTGAGATGTTTTTAAATGTTTGCTTGTATATGTGCGTGTTTATGGCTTCAACAGCCTTTGTTCTTGATAAAAGAAAAAGCCAAGCAAAATCTTTATAAATGGTCCATTCTGTGAATTGATTTATGGCAGAGACTACACTCCAGATGGCGACTGAGATGAGGGTCGGGCGCTATTGCATCTTCGATGGGAAAGCCTGCATAGTGAAGAGCATACAGACAAGCAAGCCTGGAAAGCACGGGCACGCCAAGTGCAGGATAGAGGCTGTTTCTATAATAGATGGCTCGAAGATAATCAAGATAATGCCAGGGCACGAGAAGATTGAAGTGCCGATAATCGAGAAGAAGAGCGCGCAAGTGCTAAGCATAGCAGGCGACAAAGCGACGGTCATGGACAGCGCGTCATTCGAGACATTCGAAGTAACGATTTCCGAGGAATTGCAAGGACAAGTAAAAGAGGGCGGCAACATCTTGTACTGGATTGTCCTCGACCAGAAGGTCCTTAAAGAGGTAAAGGCATGACCAAGAAATACCTCGAGGCATCTGCAAGACTGTTTTATAGGGTCTTTGTCTGCAGGAAATGCAAGACCAAGCTGAAAGCGAATGCAAGGGATCTCGCGTCGGGCAAGATCAGCTGCAAGAGATGCCAGGGCAGACATTTCAGGCCTATAAAATCAAAGAAGTAAAATGAATATTGATCTACTATTCGCAATTATTTTTTACGGCCTGATTCTCATATTTTTTCTGAAGAACAGGGACAAGTTCCTTGTGCAGGGCAAGATAATCGCTATGTACAGGACCAAGCTTGGCCTCAAATTGATGGACAAGATCCCGAGATTCCTGCCGAGAGCCTGGAAAATCCTGGGGATAATAGGAGTGGTCGTTGGCTTCATAGGGATGGCATTCATACTTTACATGCTTGTTGTCGGGACTTACAACCTGATATTCACTCCAAATGCGCAGCCGGCCTTGAGCCCTGTGCTGCCAGGGATAAGGATACCCGGATTGCCTAACCTGTCATTCTGGCATTGGGTGATAGGGATATTCTTCGTGGCTGTAGTGCACGAGTTCGCTCACGGAATATACGCAAGGCTGTACAATGTAAAAGTCAAGAACTCAGGATTTGTCTTGTTCGGCCCGATACTCGGAGCTTTTGTCGAGCCTGATGAGAAAAAACTGCAGAAGGAAAGGAAGCACGTGCAACTATCTGTTTTTGCCGCAGGGCCGTTCTCGAACATTGTTTTCTCAGTAATATTCTTCTTTTTGATGACATCTGTGGTGACGCCGATGCAGGACAACCTTTACGAGCCTGATGGAATAAAAGTTAACACGATACTCGAAGATTTCCCGGCTGGCAAGGCAGGGTTGCCAAAAGGGGTCGTGCTGAAGTCAATAAACGGGCAGAGCACATTGAGCGCCGCTGAATTCATGAATGCGACAGAAGAAATCTCTCCTGGCGATGTTCTAAACTTAGAAACTGACAAGGGAACATATGCAATAACTGCAGCAGCTAATCCTGACAATGAGAGCAGGGGATTCATGGGAGTGTCTGATTTCAGCATAGAGACTAAATTGAAAGATTCTGCGAAAGCGAAATACGGAGATGTGTTGCCGAAAGTTCTTTCATGGCTTGGACTGCTGGTGTTCTGGCTGTTCGTGATAAACTTCGGAATCGGACTGTTCAACTTACTGCCTTTGGGCCCGATTGACGGCGGAAGGATGCTTTATGCCGGGCTGCTCGGGATAATGAGCAAGGAGAAGGCAACGAAGATATGGAGCTCGATATCGTACTTCTGCATGCTGCTGATATTCGTCAACCTGCTGCCGTGGCTTTACAAGCTATTGCTGTTCCTCTTCAAGATCTTAACGCCTTTCAGCTAAAATGCTAGTCGATGTACATTGCCATCTGGATGATCCGAGATTCAAGGATGATTTGGATAAAGTGATTGAAAGAGCGAAGAACGCTGGCGTGAAAGCGATAATTTCTAACGGCACAACGCCAAAATCAAATATGCGAGTCCTTGAACTATCAAAAAAATATGATATCATCAAACCCGCGTTCGGCATGTACCCGATAAGCGCGCTTAACAAGAAAAGCTTGAGCGGGGAAGCGCCTGAATTCTATGAATTTGACGCCGATGAATGCGCAGAGATGATAAGGAAGCGCAGGAAAGAGATAATCGCCATCGGAGAAGTCGGGATGG
>DATDVX010000053.1:0-12697 GCA_035289885.1 Candidatus Nanoarchaeia archaeon
AACCCTCCGTACAGAGTTCTCGTGACAACAGCAAGAAGCAATGAAAGAGCCATCAGATTGTATGAAAAAACGCTTGGTGCTGTCGAAGAAGGATGCCTTTATGACTTCTACAGACCTGGAAAAGACGAAGTGCTGCTTGTCGCGAAAAGAGGCAATGGAAAGATATAAGTCTCAATCAGAAAAATTTCAAAAAAAGAAGAAAATAAAATCAAGCTGCGATAGCTTTCAAAAGCTCGAACTTGTTATTCTCGCAAACGCATCGAACAACCCCTGGGATTGTATCTGATTCGAATGTGAAAATAGCTCCACACTTAGTGCATTGTGCCTCATTCATCTTCTACTAGCCCCCCTGTATCCCGTCAATACAGCAGTCCTATACTGACATATTTTATCCGGTCGTGAGATACTATCTCATTCCCGAAGAACTTAATATTATCTGCGCCAACTATATAAAGTTTTCCTTCACTTATGACTTTCTTGATCCTATGGACGAAAAGATTTCCAGATTGAGAGTCCTCATAGGCCACGATGTCACCAACCTTCAGTTTTGTGTCCCCTGTCACAGGTATTTCCAGGCCTATGGTGTCCTCGTCCAGAGTAGGATCCATTGAATTAGTATTTGTGTATTTCGTGCCTGAAACGCCATTGAAATCGATTATGACCCTGTTTGGATAGAACTGGATGTTGTCCTTGGTCAATCTGTCTGCTGGAGAGTCCCTTTCGACCGGGATAATCCCTGTTAAACTCGGATTCTCCAGATTGAGCTCTGATTGTATCAGAGACGAGTGCAGGACCCAGCCTAGCAAAAATACCAATATGAAAAGCGAGATTTTGAGGATTTTCATGGGAGATACTTAGTTTAGCTAATATATAAACTTATCAGTGGTAACATAGGAAAGATTTAAATATGCGATTTAAGCAATTACTAGATGACAATAATGGCAAATACTACTTACCAAGATTTATTGGAAAACCGGTTGTTGAAGCAAGGTCTTACACCACAAAGCCCGAGAGATGACTTTATTGCGCCCGTATATGAAACGCTGAGCCACTTGTTAGATGAAACACCTGTGATGTTTTTAAATAGGCTCTACGATCTTTTTTTTGATCCTCGAGAATCTGACTTTTCTCAGAAATGGATAGGCGGCAATCTTAGTTATGTTCTTCTTTACACCTTACCTGCAAGACAAAGGCAATTGCTTAGGGCTGGCACGCGGGCAGAGATTGAAAGAAGATATGGTATCAAGGCTGTAACTCTCGGGCAAATTTTACGAAAAGTTCATGGTGAGCATAACAAAATTAATAGTCTCTATCCGGCTACTCCAAGAACACGGAGAACTACTCGAATGAAGGCAATGTATAAAGATGAAACAAAACTTAGGGAGTACATTAAAGCTCATAGTAAAAAAAGAAAAGTAACTACTATAGATATAGACTTCTGAAAATAGAAAATAATAAGTGAATTACTTCAATCTAACAGTCTCCAAATTCTTCGGAGCATCAGTCTCGATCCTGTACATCTTGTGTATAGACGAAGCCAGATCCAAGCACCTCGAGCTTTCGCCGTGATTAACAAGAACCTTCTTCGGCTTTGGATTGACATTCCTCAGGTAGTTCATCAGCTCTGATCTTCCTGCGTGACCTGACAGGTCAGCGAAGTTGTGAACAGAGATCTTCATGTCTATGTTCTCAGGCTTGTCATCGAAGACATAAGTGAAGTTCTTCATTCCAGACTGGACGATTCTTCCAAGAGTGCCTTCTGACTGGTATGAAAGGAACATGACTGCATTCTTTGGATTGTCGTACATGTGCCTGAAGTATTCCAATGAAGCGCCTGCAGTCAGCATACCGGATGTCGCGACTATAACGCAAGGGCCTGGAGAGTTTATGACTTCCTCCTGCTCCTTCTTGCCTGCGACCTTCTTGAATATATCTGACAGGAATGGATTCGTGTCGTTCCTGAAAATCGCCTGGCGGACAGTCCTTCCAAGATAATCTGGATAGGCTGTGTGGATAGCAGTGACGTCCCAGACCAAACCCTGGACGTAAACTGGAACCTTCTCCTTTATCCTGCCTTTCATCATGGCATCCTCTATGATTAGCAACGCTTCCTGTGCTCGGCCGACACCTAAAACCGGGATCAAAACTTTACCTTTCTCGTCAATAGCTTTGTTGATGACTTCAATCATTCCATCTTCTGCCTTCATCCTTGAACCGAGGATGTTTTCTTTTCCTCCGTAAGTCGCTTCAATCATCAAAGTCTCCAATCTAGGGAAGTTAGATGTAGCTGGCTCAAGCAATTTCGTCTTCAGGTATTTCAGATCTCCTGTGTAAACCAAATTATGCAAGCCATTGCCGACATGCAGATGGCATAATGACGATCCGACTATATGACCGGCATTGTAGAACGTCAACCGCAGATCAGGAGTGATGTCCGTGACTTCCTCGTAATCGATGCAGACAGTGTGCATGACCATCTCCTTGACGTCAGAAGAATCAAAAAGAGTTTTCCTTGCCTGCTTGAAAGCGACTCCGATGTAATCCAATGCAAGCAAAGCTGAAACGTCCCTTGTGGGAGGAGTGCAGTAAGTCGGTCCTCGGAAACCCATCTTGTACAGGTAAGGTATAAGACCGGAATGATCAATGTGAGCGTGGCTCAAGATAACAGCGTCAAGTTCTTCCAGCTTGAATTCAGGAGCCTCCAAAATAGGGTACATCGAAGTGTCTGGAGCTGCGACGTTTACTCCGCAATCCAGCAGGACTTTTGACTCAGGCGTCTGCAGGAACAAACAAGACCTTCCAACCTGCCTTCCGCCGCCGAGATAAGTGACTCGGACCCAGTCCTCCTTCTTGCTCTTTATGGGGCCGTCATAAATCCTATGGCCGACCTTATCCAGGAATTTCCTCCTGTAATCAGAATTCTGGTACAGGACTGCGCGGATATTCTCGATGATCTTTGAACGCAATGCAGGAGTCCTTCTTATCAAAGGAACCCACATGGTCTGCTTCCTTATCTCCTTCAGGATCTCGCCCTGCTTGCCTATGGCTGAGCCCGGCTTTTCAGCTTCTATGATAGCCCTTGACCTTTGAGGGTCGAAGATTATATCAGAAACTTTCGCATCCTCAGGGATAAGCTCGCGCATTATCTTCTCGGACTTCTCCATGTCGCCTGTGATTGCAGGATCAGGACGAAGCTCAACCCTCTTCTTGATGGTGTTGACTACTTCCTTGATTATCCCGCCGTTGTCCAGGAAGAAGCCCTTGTCCTTCGTGTAGAGGATTATGTTAGCCCCTTCAAAAGCAGTATCACTAATCTTTGAGTAATTCGGCACTAATTTTTTTATCTGCTCTAATATTTCAGTCATTTTAACTCATACCAAGTATCTTAAGAGAATTGGTTTTACAGGTAAATCCTGTAATCCACTTTCTTTGTAAGGACGTGCTTTACGCCGTCTTTTGTTATCGTGAATACGTCGATGCCTTCACCTGAAGCTGCATCACGCTGCATTGATGCGTTTATCGTCTTTACTGCAAGCTCGATGCCTTCCTTTATCGTGACGTCCTTTGTGTACAATGTTTCCAGGACACCCCAAGCCATCATCATGCCTGAGCCGTCTGCAGCATAGTCCTTCGCTTCCATGACTGAACCATCAGGGCTCAATTCATACAGGTAAAATCCAGAATCGTCTTTTCCACCGAGCAAGAACGCTGTCACTCCAGGTATTAAACTAAATTTCCTGATGTTGTCATAGATTATAGTACCGAGCAAATTGGCCGCTTCCTTGACAGTAGGCTCCTGGTTCGTGCGGATCTTCTTCAAGGTCAGCTCAGCCTTGATCAGTTTTGTTAGAAGCTGTATGTCTGAGACTCCACCTGCTGTGGTGAAAGCCATGTTATCAGATATCTGGACTACCTTGTCAACATTCTTGTTTGCTATTATCTGGCCACCCAGAGTAGCCCTTTTATCAGCAGCTAGGATTATTCCATCTTTGCAGACGATTCCAACAGTTGTTGTTCCTTTTTTTACATGTTCTTGAACCATATCTTTAACCTCACAAGAACTCTTTAACCTCTTATAGATGGGATGGATTTAAGGTTGTTTATAAAGATTTCGGTGTCAATGGCAGGTGCAGATTGCCTCGTTGCAATGAGGACACCTAGCAGGATACCTCTCCCAGGTCATGTCATCCAGCCTGTATTCCACGCCTGTCATGCCAGACAGCTTGTGAGTCATGCCCACCAGCCACCCGAAAACATCTGCAAGCTCAAGCAGCAATGACCTGTCATGAAGCCTCAATGCCTTTGCTACTTCCCCTACCTCTTCAGAAAGATGATAACCTATCTCGTAAAGAGTTTTCGACCTGTTGGCCACTCCATAAATATTGTTAAGCATCTGCTGGAATCCATACAGGGTTGAAGGCCTGTTGCCAGCATCAGCCCTTGCGGTGCCAAGGATCTCTGCCCTCTCGGCATCGCTATGCTTAGGCTTCCTGGCTATGCAGTTGCAATTTGAAGAAGCGAAGCAATACGGGCACATTCCCGGGAATTTCGCCCAGATCATGTCTTCCAACGAGCCATGGCGCGATGAGAGCGCGCATATCCACGCGAAAATATCTGGGATATTGACAAGCAAGCCGTTTGAATTGCCCCTGCTGTCTTTCATTGAGACAATCTGCTCCTTCCTCAGGTCCTCTGCAAGCTCGCCTGATTCCTCGACAATATGCAGCAGAAGGTGCTCGTTGCTCAGGAAGCGGTTGTGCTCGCCGTAGATTTTTGCGAACATCGCCTCGTATCTTCTCAGAGGCCATGTCCTGTAGTCAAGATCAGTCGAAGATGCGATTGCCATTTTGTATCCACGCGAAAATGACTAATAGCTTCTATAAAAATGTTTGTCTTACAAGAACGAGATTGACTTGACGCGCGATGAGACGTTCTCATGCCTCACCAAGGATTTCAGAAGAGCTTTAAGATTGGTGAACTCCCGTCTTTCCTCAGCAAAAACGCGATCGTCCTTGACAAGAGTTTTCCTGTGGACTTTCTTGAAATCCACGACAGACTCTGTGAATTGTATGGGAGGCCCCTGGATAAGAGCAGTTTTTGGCAGATCACCAGTATTCTTGAACCAGAAATAGGCTTTCCTGCCTTCTTCCCAATGCCAACCGTGAGATGAAACCTTGAAGCCATGAGACTTTACTTCATTCTGAAGATACTCGAAAGCTTTCAGCAATTTAGAGCCGACGATGTCACGCTTCCCAGCCAGAGGCTGGACTTCATGCGCTATGATTCCCTGCCTCTTTATGTGAGAAACATCAAACTCCTTCTTCCTGAAGAAATTCTCAGACGGCTTCTTCAAGTAAGCTTTTGATGTCCTGATGAACAAGCTGTATTTTTCCTGCGACACCGAGGCTGCAGCATTCCTGTCGCTCTGCACCGGATCGAGCAATATCAATGGAGAGAGGCGCTTGGACTCGTTGAGCTGCCTTATCAGACTCTTGTTGCCTATCTCTGTCAAGGATTTCCACTTCGAAACATTCTTGATTAAATTCTTGAAAGAGCCGTAATGTATCGTCATGATCTCAAGCACATAGCCTGAGAAGCCGCGGATATGGGATTCTGCGCCGTAAAATCCGTTTGCTTTCGCGAAAGCCTTCGCCAACCTTATCTCATTCGCAAGTTTCGGATATTTGCGCACGTACTTCACATGAAGCTGCGATATGTCAGTGATGTTCTTGGCTTCAGAAGATTTTTTTATGTCGAGGATTGGGATTATTTCGACTGTATGGCCATGATATTTTGTCTGGAAATAATCGCGAGAGCCATGCAATCTGACAAGCCTGAACTTATTCTTCAATTGAGAGTATAATATGTCAGACAACTTGCTTGAGAGGCTGCAATATTTCTTGTAGTTGAATTTCACATAGATGTCTATCTCGATGTTGTTCTTCAGCCACGTGTTCTTGGCAGTTGAGCCGCCGACGATAGGGATAGCGTCTTTCACTTTTATCTTCTTCAATAACTCAGAAACAAGCGTGTCAACTTTCTTCTTGTCATCCTCGGTCGGTATGATGTCAAGCATTTGGAAAAAAGATATTTCCTTATATTTAAGGTTGTGGATTGTCATGCCTGTGAATGAATTCCCCGATTTTTTTCCTGGCCCTGCTCAGAAGCCCTTCCTTTGGATGGTAAGCGCGAGATTCTTGCCTGACTTCCATCTTTATCGCATAGACTGACCGCGCCACGGCGCCGTTGTACTCAGCCGCATGCTTTATCCTTCCTTCCTGGCCGTATGTCAGCGGGCAATTGAGGCTATAGTGCCATAATGACTTGAGAACCTCATCTGGAAGATGCGACTCTGGTGAATAATCTTCTATCGATGAAGGATATATCTCCGGCTCGTCTGGTGCTATAACCCTCCTATCTAAGCTTGCTTGCCCGCTTACTGGGTCGCTTGTCTTTTTTTTGAAAAAGCTCATGGTTTTATCATCTTCGCGACGAAAAACCCTTCAGTATCGTTGTACTGCGGCCAAATTTTGAAATATTTCTTGTCCTCGGACTTCAAAGGAAGATCGATTGAAAGTAGCCTTGCAGATGAATTCCCCAAAAGATGATCAACGACCTGCTCATCCTCCTCTGGCTCGAGAGTGCAAGTGGAGTAAACCATAGTCCCTTTTTCTTTCAGCAAGGAATATGCATGAGTGATGAGCTTCTTCTGCAATTTAGCAAGCCTGTCTACTGTCTTCTGGTTCCATATGCGCAATGTCCTGATTGAGTTTGCGGTCGGGCCTCGTACCAATCCTGAAGCAGAGCATGGAGCATCCAAAAGAATCCTGTCGTAAGAGCCTTTCAAACTCAAGGCGTCGGACATCGTGACAACAGAGTTCATCACACCGCATCTCTCGAGGTTTGAAACCAATGTGCGTACCCTTGATGACTCGATGTCATTGGCTATTATCAAACCCTTGTTCTTCATCAAAGAAGCGAGATGAGTTGTCTTTCCCCCTGGAGAAGCTGCCATGTCAAGGACCAAATCATCCTTGGACGGATTGAGGACAACAGATGGTATCATGGAGACAGAGGACTGGACGAAGAACATGCCTTGCATATGGCCGGGAGCGTTCCCTATGTCACGGCGATCATTCTCAATGTAGAAACCATCAGAGCACCAAGGGATTTGAGTCAGGGTCCAGCCCTTCAGCAAAGACCTGACCTCGTCAACAGAAGATTTCAGGGTGTTGACGCGTATCGAACGCCTGAGAAATTTGGAAACAGCATCCTTGTATTCCCCGAAATCAGTCAATCTAGAATATTTCTCAACAAACTGCCTCTTAAATGATATTTCCATTGAGCTTCTTCAGGAGAGGGACATGCTTGATGCCTATCTTCCCCTTGTACAGAAGGTCAATACGTCCGCCGCGCCTTATATAGCTTTTCACGTCAATGTAACCCTTGAGATAAAGATAGTCTTTTGTGAAGCCGCCTGGCTTTGACGTGTCTGAGAGGCCCCGCTTGGCCCTGGCTGCGAGAGAGAATGCCTCTTCCTTCGGGAAATATTCCAGCAATGCGTTGTAGACTGTGCTGAATGAATTCTTCAAGCCCAAATCAACTGCAACAGTACGGCCAGCATAGCCCATGATGTCAGCTTTCGTCAGGACTCCTGCAGCTTCCTCATTATAGACAGCAAGGCCCTCCTCTGTGGCAAGATAATCAGGGAAGCCTATCGTGAACAACCTCAAGTGCTGCTTCCTACCGTTCTCAGCGCGCATCACGTGCGTACCGACCTCATGTATCATCAGCTTCTTTATCGCCAGGTCAGAGAATGTCCTGTCCTTGTTGAGGTAAAGGACTCTTTTTTCAGCATTGATCGCCGCGCGGACCGCCATGGAACGCGTCTCGACCTTCCAGTTCAGCCCTTTTGTCATAAAGACATCAATGAATTTCTTGACAGCGCCGACGCCTGAATAGCTCATGGCTTCTGACCTTGAATATTTCGATTGCGTGAGGAACTTGCTTGCCCTAGCGACCAGCTCCTTGCTCGGGGAACCGTACAATGAGATTGAATGCTGAGTGACTCTTGGAGTTCCGAGAGATTCTATAAGACTAATCTTCAGCATGTACTCCCTTGCCTTCTCCTTCAATAACTTCCCGATGACAGAAGAGTCGAAACGCATCTGGAGAAGCTCGGATTTCAAGCGCGATGAGCTTTTCGTGTTGCGCATGTACCTGAAGACAGGATTGTACAAGCGATTCTGGAAAACTTTTTTCCTCTCTGCTTCAATGTTGTAGGGATGGGGGTTCACGCTCCCAATCACAGAATGTATCCTGCACAAGCCCTTGTCTATTTTGCTGTAGTCCATTCAGAATTGTCCCTTGTGGTTGTGCCTAGTGGTGCTTGAAATTGCTTCTGTTGTTTTTTTCTATAAGAGAGACGGATTTCCTGTTCTCATAGCCAGCGTCAACCTCATGCCAGTGGTCTATTGTGAGTTCACCGAAGCACCAGCATAGGAAGATGTCGCGGCCATCGAATTTCGAGTAAATATCAACCAATCCCATGTCTATGTCCTTGACTATTATACCAACTTTTGTCAGCTCCTGCACTTCCTTGAATAAATTATGCATCAGCTTGTGGTATCTTTTCTGGATCTCCAGATCGACCAGATCAAATTCCATGCTGTAGTCCTCTGACTCTATCTCTATGGATTCCAGCAAGTCAACAGCTTCCTTTATCCTGCGGATTTTCCTGAACCGCCTCGAGATCTCAGGCAGCAATCTCCGGGCCTGGTCGAGAGAATAATAGATTTTTTCCATGAGAAATACACAATACTCCGAAGTTTAAATAAGTTTTGATGATTCTATAAATTTAGGATGTTTTTGCCCTTGCATGCCTGCGAATATCGCGGAGCACTTGCCCATTCTTGATATAGCCTTGTTCCTGGAGGTGAGCTAACATGTCCTCCGGGCTGAAACCAACGCGTCGTGCAACAGCATCAGCATGGCTGTTTGTAGAAATGCCTGGCATTATTTTATAAGTCGGCCTTCCATCATTGAATTCTACTTGAATATATGATCCAACACCTTGCCTCTCAAACCATTGTGCAAGCTCGTAATGATGCGTCACATACACAAGGTTTGTCCCCTTGTGAAGGAAAGCGCATAGCATGTCAGTTGTCTGCTCGGTCTTCTCCTCGAATGTTGTTCCTTCAATCAAGTCATCTATAGCGACAAGTGTCCGCCTTGTGCTCGCCTCAAAGGTACCTTTTGTTTCCTTGAGCTGGGTTCCAAGGCCACCTTCTTCATCTTGCAACGAATCGTTCCTGCCTACCTGATAGAAGATTCTGTCCGCTATAGATATTTCAGCCATGTCTGCTGGCACATAACAACCAGATTGCGCAAGTATCTGCGCGTGGACTATGGATTTTGCGAGTGATGTCTTTCCGCCGCTGTTCGGGCCGGTTAGTACTGTAATGCGATGATCGACACCAATAGCGACATCGTTCGGCACATAATCTTCTATTTTCTTGGATTGTGTCGCATTGATGAGCCTGCGAGCAACGAATGTATGCTGCTCAGCATCGTGAACAAGTGGTAGAACAACCTGCTTTAATGTGTGTGAAAATCCCTCGTAAGCAACCAATTCATCAAGATGACCTAATGCGTCATACGCCCTCAATGCTTCTGGTGCAGTCGTGAAATGCTCGCGAAGAGGACGTAAAAATCTTCTTCTATCGCGTCTGAGCCCCCAATGATTGCCTATATAACTTCCGATTAACCCTACCAAGCCTGCAAATACCAATGCTCCTGATGCTGTCGTTTCATTCAGATTTCCATTGTTCATTAAGAGCCATCCGATATATCCTGCAGTAGCGCCGCCGATGCTTCCAGGAATGAGTTTTAGTGCTGTCGGGCAAAAGACCGAAGGGACACTGGAGAAATCAAGTTCTTTAGGTGCGCGTATTCCTTTCTTGAAATATTGCCTGAACACAGGGAAACGCGCGAAGTCATGTGACCGAGTACCTCCGACATCTGTCAAAGCCTTCTTCAATGACTGGAGATATGGCGTTGCTGGCTCAGGAAGTTCTGCTGCGAGATTTGGTAAAGCCATAAATAGTTCCCGCAAAGTTGCTTGCCCTTCATAAGGATCAGACAATAATTCCCAGTCACCGCTCAAGAATGTGCCTGCTTTTCCCTCTTTATCGCGCACCTGTTCAAGAAGGTCTATAAGGCTCCGATGCAGGTTCTTATCGCCGCGAATTTCCCGCAAAGAATCTTGCTTCAATTCTATGGCTGCTGGATCTATAAGTGGAAATCTAAGAGCTCCTTCGATTGTGGATGTGCCTGTGCTTGTGACAGCATGTTGCGCAATCATCTTAGCAAGCGCTTCTACTTCTGCTGCCCAATAAGTATTCCCGCTGAGAATGCTTTCATCAGCGTTCCATTTTGCCGACGTTATCGGCAGGCTTCCCCATGGATGAGATAACATAAGTTTTATTGCTAGAAAGTAGCTTTTAAGCTTTTCTGTTGTTACCACTTAGAAATAATCATAACAATGGAGCAAGCAGTTTCGCTATTGAATTCCTAAGCTTTGCAAAGATGCTCAGCCGTTTATAGTCCTCGAGCGTGAACTGGGAGCAGTGCCTCATGTCCTCGAAGAACGCCTCCTCGAGATTTTCAGTTATCTTCCTGTCATATATCAGAGTATTGAGCTCGTAATTCAGAAGGAAGCTCCTGATATCCAGATTTGCAGTGCCGATAGTGCAGACTTCGTTGTCAACTATCACGGTCTTCGAATGCAGGAAGCCTTTCTTGTAGTGGTAGATCTTGACGCCTGCCTTCAATAGTTCCTTGAAATAGGTGTATGCTGCCCAGTAAGGGATCTTCTTGTCTGGGATGCCGGTTATCATCAGCCTGATGTCCAAGCCACCTAACGCAGCTGTAGTCAGGAAAGAGAGAAGGCTCTGGTCAGGCACAAAGTAAGGCGATTGGATGTAAACTTTCTCCTGGGCTGAAGCGATCAAAGCAAGATAGAGCTGCCTTATTGAATCCCATTCTGAATCCGGGCCTGAAGTTGTTATCTGCAACGGAACAGCTTGATTCAGCCTGTCATACTTGTAATATTTCTCGTCGAAAAGCTCCTCTTCTGCAGCCATGTACCAGTCAAGAGCGAACAATCCCTGAAGGACCCCCACTGATTCGCCTTTCAAACGCAAGTGAGTGTCGCGCCATGACTTGAATCTCCTTCCGCCTGTTGAATATTCCTCTCCGAGATTCATCCCGCCTGTGTAACCTATCTTACCATCGATGACAACGATCTTCCTGTGATTGCGGTAGTTCAATGTGTGTATCTTCGATGGATACAACAGATCACCGGAGGCCTTTACTTTTGCTCCTGCCTTTATCAATCGCCTGTAATAATGCTTCTTGAAGAAAAAACAACCTAGCGCATCTCCTAGAATCCTTACCTCAACCCCTTCCTTGAGCTTCTCCATCAGGATATCGCGAAGCTTCATTGTGAACGGATCGTTTTTCCAGATGAAATACTCGAAATGGATGAAACTCTTCGCTTTCCTTATGTCCTCCAATAATAATTTGAATTTCTCCTCGCCGCTCTGGATGACAGTTACTTCATTCGCCGTTGTGAGCAGGGAATCTGAATTCTTGTAAAGCAGGCTCATCAGGCGCTTCGTATCATTGTACTTCAAGATTTTCTTCACGTGAATGCGCTTTGATGGCTGGGTGATGACTAGATTGAGCAACGGACGATGCATCATCTCCAATATCCTCCTGTGCTCGCGCTTCTCCTTCTTGTTCTTCTTCCTGAGGTTTCGCCCAAAGAGGAAATACAGCAGCACTCCAACAATCGGGAAGAACGCGATGAGGAAAAGCCATGCGAATGTTGAAGAGGTTTCCTTGTTGTCAAGAAGCAGAAATATCGCCATCACGATGATGTATATGTTATAGCTTGTGACTAAGCTGATGATAGTGATGAGTTCCATATATATTAAAATGGATTTTGAGTTATATAAGAATTGCTATGCGCTAGCTATGCCAATAAGAACCTTTTTAAATTATGATAATGCTTATTCTCATGATGCCACCAAAGAAAGGTTTGCTCCTCATATTCTTGTCTTCTATTTTGTTTGGGAGTTATGGCGTCTGGTCCAGGCTGATTGGAGATTCATTTGGAGATTTTTTCCAAGGGTGGACACGCGGCCTCATATTAACCATTGCTCTACTGCCTATTTTGCTATGGAGAAAAGAGATTGTCCCGATTGCAAAAAAAGATTTTGGTTGGCTTGCAATTTTTTTGATCTTTACATCTTTGACTCAGGCACCAATATTTTATGCATTTAATCATATGGACATTGGTTCAGCATCACTTCTTTTTTTCGTGAGCATGCTGTTAACAATGTATGTAGTGGGAATAACGTTTTTAGGAGAAAAGCTTACAAAAATAAAAGTAATCTCGTTTATACTGGCCGGAATAGGGATGTACACAATATTTTCGTTTTCCTTGGTGGCGTTTACATTGCTCGCGGCGATTATGGCAATAATTAATGGAATCGCAAGCGGTGGTGAAGTTTCTTTTTCTAAAAAATTGACCGGGAATTACTCCCCCCTTTACGTAAGTTGGTTAAGCTGGCTTATTATAACTATAACTAATCTGCCATTTTCTCTTTTCTTTGGTGAGACTCAACATTTA
>DATDVX010000054.1:0-23882 GCA_035289885.1 Candidatus Nanoarchaeia archaeon
AAGGAAGCAATCGCATTGAGGAAGATAAGCCTTGTCGACGCTCCTGGGCACGAAACCCTGATGGCGACGATGCTTTCAGGCGCTGCGATAATGGACGGAGCATTATTACTCGTGGCTGCAAACGAGAAATGCCCGCAACCGCAGACAAAGGAACACCTTATGGCTTTGCAGATAACAGGAGTTAAGAACATAGTCATAGTGCAGAACAAGATAGATTTAGTCACTGAAGAACAGGCGCTTGAGAACTACAAGGAGATAAAGAACTTCGTAAAAGGGACAATAGCTGAGAACGCCCCTATAATACCGATAAGCGCGCAGCACAAGATAAACATAAACCACCTGATCGAAGCCATCGAAGAGACAATACCAACGCCTGAGAGGGACAAGACAAAAGAGGCTGTGATGTATGTCGCGAGGAGCTTCGATGTCAACAGGCCTGGGGCTGAAATCCAGAAATTAGTCGGGGGTGTGCTTGGATGAGCGCTGAAGCAAGGCGTCTTGAAAGTCGGCGACAAGATAGAGATAAAGCCGGGAATGGCAGTTGACGAGAAAGAAGGCAAGAAGACATACAACCCGATAATCACTGAGATAGCCGGGTTGAAGACTGGCGGAATGAACGTTAAGGAAGTCGGCCCTGGTGGAAGCGTGGGAGTATTGACGAAGCTTGATCCGTTCTATGTGAAATCAGACTCGTTGACAGGCAATATGATAGGGAGAGTAGGGACATTGCCGCCAGTGTGGCATGAGTTCGCTGTAAAGCCAGGATTATTGGAAAGGGTTGTCGGGACAAAGGAAGACCTTGTTGTCGAGCCGATAAAGAAGAACGAGGTGCTGATGCTAAACGTGCATTCAGCAGCCACAGTCGGGATTGTCTCTGAGCTGAGGAAGAAAGGAGAGATATTCCTGAAACTGAAGATACCTGTCTGCGCCAACAAGGGCGATAGGCTGACAATCTCGAGAGTCCTGGGGAACAGGTGGAGATTGATCGGGATGGGAGAGATTGTTAGTTAGAAAGAACTATTTTTCTGAGCTCCTTATTCAGGGCATTTAAAGTTGAATGGGATTTTTCTTTTGGAGCTTCAGTGTCATCTTTCAAGAAAGACTCAATGTAGCTATCCATAGAAACAATATTCTGTATTATCTCTTTCTCCTTTCCTTCTGATTTAAGAGCGATTATATCTTCTAATTTCTTGATTACTGACAGAGGGATTAGATTTTTAACTTTTCTCAAAGTTTCCGGAAAATCGGTCGGTGGCAAAGCATTTTTATGTGCAATCCATTTTGCATTTACAAGTCCCCTGAATGCATACAAGTATTTTTTATATGTAACAAGCTCACCTGATTTTAGGTACTTGAGATAATTCTGCCTACACATTGATTTGTAATGATGATAGAGGGCAATTCTGCTGAAGTTGTTCATTGCATAGCTCTTGAATAGTTTATTCTGTTTGCCGTAGTAAACAATAGTTGAAGTAAGCCACTCTGTTGTTTGGGGATTTGAGGAGGATAGCATCTTAACATACTTAAAAATATCAAATCCGACTACATCGATTAAAGCATTTTCTTGGCTGCTCTTCTTTCCATTGGCATCGAAGTACGCCTCAATAACATCACGGGAAAGATGAATCTGCAAATATTCTGGCAGTGACCTTACAAAAACGAAACGAACATCGTAGTCGCTATCCTTGCTGGACATATTCCACGCCCTGCTACCATTTTCTACACAAAAAAGAATCTTGATTTTATGCTCTTTTTCTAGTTTCTTGCATATCTTCCTTATAATTTTTTCCATGGTTTGTAACTAGATGAATCAGCTTAAATATTATTCGTTGATTCACAAATGCTGCGGAAAGCCACTATAGCCCATATGCAAGGTCATAGCCTGAACTAATCATCTTTCACAACTTTCGCCACTTCAATCACCTTGTCATCGGAATCAAGCCTCATTATAGTGACGCCTTGGGTATTCCTTCCAACGCTGGAGATATCCTTTGCAGCGACCCTGATGACAATCCCTTTCTTGGAAATCAGAATCAATTCATCATCGTCGAAGACAGACTTGATGCTGGCAACATGCCCATTTCTCTGGGTTGTCTGGATATTAATGACGCCCTTTCCGCCACGGTTGATCAGTCTATATTCCTCAAGAGGGGTCCGTTTTCCGAAGCCATTCTCTGTCACAGTCAACAATTGTGCATTAGACTGCGCAATCTGCATGCCAATCACTTCATCATCGTCTGACAGATTTATTCCTCGCACACCTGTAGCAGTTCGTCCCATGTCTCTTGCATCATTCTCATCAAACTTGACAGCGAGGCCCTGCTTTGAAGCAATTATGATTTCCTTCTTGCCGTCAGTAAGAGCAACATCAACTACCTCGTCGCCTTCCCTCAAGCTGATTGCGATAATCCCGCCTTTCCTTGGGTTTGAATAATCCTGCAATGAAGTCTTCTTCACCAGGCCTTTCTTGGTTGCAAACAATATGAACTTGTCAGGATCGAATGATGGGATTGGAAGTACTGCGTTAACTTTCTCTTTCTGGTCCATCTCAAACAAGTTGACAATGGCCTTTCCCCTCGCATACCTTGAGCCTTCAGGGATCTGGTAAGCCTTCAGCCAATAGACTTTTCCTTCTGAACTGAAGAACAACAGATAATTCTTGTTTGATGTCACAAAAATATCCTGGATTATGTCCTCATCGTCAGATTTCGCGCCGATGACTCCTTTTCCGCCACGGCCCTGGGTCTTGTAAGTGCTCAAAGGCAATTGCTTGATGTAGCCTGATGTTGAGACCGTTATTACAACGTCATCCTGCTCAATCAAGTCCTCTGTGATTATCTCGCCTTCCTCGCTTTCTGCGATTTCTGTCTTTCGATTGTCGCCGTACTTCTCCTTTATCTCAAGCAACTCATTCTTTATCACGTGGAAAATCTTGGAATCTGCTGAAAGCAAATCCTGAAGAGTGAATATCAACTTCAGAGTCTCGTCGTATTCCTTGTTGAGCTTTTCAGTTTCGAGAGAAGTCAATCTCTGCAATTTCATGTCCAAGATCGCGTTTGATTGCACATCTGTCAACTTGAAAGTGCCCATCAAGCCATTCCTTGCTTCTTCAACGCCCTGAGACTTCTTTATCAGCTGGACAACAGCATCAATGTTCTCCAATGCAGTTTTAAGGCCAAGCAAAATATGCGCCCGCTCCTCTGCTTTACGCAGATCAAACTTAGTCCTTCTGATAACTACTTCTTTCCTATGCGAGATGAAAGCTGTTATCAAGTCCTTCAAGTTCAGCACCCTTGGCTCTCCGTCAAGCAATGCTAGCATTATGACACCAAAAGAAGTCTTCAATTGCGAGTGAGTGAATAATTGGTTCAGGACAACATTCGGATCTGCGTCTCTCTTCAATTTTATAACTATGCGCATCCCTTCCCTGTCAGATTCATCACGGATGTCTGATATGCTTTCCACTCTCTTGTCCTTGACTAAATCTGCAATCTCCTCTATTAAGGTAGATTTATTGACCATGTAAGGGATTTCTGTTATGATTATCTTGTCATCCTCGAAATTCGTCCTTGCCTTGACAATGACCTTGCCTCTTCCAGTCAGATAAGCTGACTTGATTCCTGAAGTGCCAGAGATTATCCCGCCTGTTGGGAAATCAGGACCCTTGACATATGACATGAGATCTGTTATCGAGATTTCGGGATTATCTATTGATGCGATGACAGCTGAAAGTATTTCTGAAATATTATGCGGTGGAATATTAGTTGCCATTCCAACTGCAATTCCTGTTGAACCGTTTATCAGCAAGTTCGGGATTTTAGCTGGCAGGACTGTAGGCTCTTCCAGAGTATTGTCGTAGTTCGGAATGAAATCTACAGTTTCCTTGTCGAGATCATGAAGCATTTCGTCTGCGATTTTTGAAAGTTTTGCTTCTGTATATCTTTCAGCAGCTGGCGAGTCGCCGTCAATCGAACCAAAATTCCCTTGGCCTTTTACAAGAGGATAACGCAAAGAAAAGTCTTGCGCCATTCTAACCAAGGATTCATAAATAGGAGCATTTCCATGGGGGTGGTATTTACCCATACATTCTCCTGTAATTCTTGCGGACTTCACAGTCGATTTGTTATGGAATATTCCCATTGTCGACATCGCGTACAAAATTCTCCGATGAACCGGCTTCAATCCGTCTTTCGCGTTTGGCAAAGCTCGATGAGTTATGACAGACATGGCATAATCCACATAGGATTTCTTCATCTCATCTTCAATCAATCTCTGCTGGATTTCTTTGACCATGTTACAAGTCAACCTCTGCCTGCTTTGCATGCGCCATTATGAATTCCCTTCTTGGTTCTACTTGGTCTCCCATAAGAATTGTGAATAATTCGTCGGCCAACGCTGCATCCTCTATAGTGACCTGTTTCAAGATCCTGTTTTCCGGATTGAGAGTAGTTTCCCATAATTGATCAGGGTTCATCTCTCCAAGACCCTTGTAACGCTGAATTGAAACGCTTTCAGAACCTAGCTCCTGAATTACTTTATCTCGCTCCTTGTCAGAATATGCGTAGGCTATCTTTTTCCCCTTTGAAATCTTGAACAATGGCGGCTGAGCAATGTAAACATAACCGGCTTCGATTAATTTACGCATGTACCTGAAGAAAAATGTAAGCAATAAGCAGTTGATATGTGCGCCATCGGTATTGTGCAAGGTCAAACCGCCTAAACCTCCGACAAAGCTCCTGTTCAGATCAACAGACAAATCGTAAACAAATTCGTCCTTTGTTCGTATTTTTTCTATCTTAAGAACTTTGACTGCCTGAAAATCCTCGTTGACGTCTATAATGTGCCTTCGGTCTTCGCCTTCGAGGGTTGCATTTAAATATTTTTTCAAGACGGCCTCATTCTTGTGACCTTTCCATATGGGGCCTGCTTTTTTCAGCTGCTTGACAGAGCCAATGAGTGTGTTGTAATTATCGTAATTTGATTTTATCAGCACATTCTTGTAATAATGATTTTTTGACCTACTCTTGATTATGGACGGAAGCAATTTCAGCTGTCTCAGCAAGAAGACCGTGCCTTCCATGAGTTTTTTTGAAACCGTTGAATAACCAATTATCGGCTTTGAATCTTTTCCTTTTTTCTTGCCGACGAATGCGAATCCGTCGCTTTGGAGCATGCCTTGCAAGAAGGCTGTCTGCTGCGGCTTTTTTGCATTGAATAACATATCAGGAATAAATTTTTCAAAGGATTTCTTTCCATACAATCCTAATTTCTTCAACAGAAGAACGAAAGTCAAAGAATTGAAATGAACTGATGTATCGGTCTTTCGATTTTCGATTATTAGATTACATCCGAGAGAAGATTTGATTGCTTTCCTGATTTTCTCCAAATATACCCCTTTATCTTTTCCTATGCATAGACTAAACCTATAGGGATTTTTCTTTCCGATTGATTTGCATCCATCTCCAAGATACCACCCGAGCAGATACGCTAATGAATTATCTAGTGGTAAGCTTAGTTTTATCTTCGAAACATGGTTCTTGAAGAAAAAAGTCCTGCCTAACAGATTATTCAAATCAGAGGAATATTTGAATGGCATGAAAAGATTGAATCGGAGATTGTCTGCCTTGCAGGATATTGCCCTTAGGTATTTTTTGAATAACCAGTATTTCGGCATGACGTTATCAATCTTGGATTCCCATTGCTGGAAGACAGTAGGATACACCCCGAGCAAGTTGCCCATCTTTTTCCTGCTAATACCAACCGCTTGTCTTTGTTTTTTGAGTTTCTGCCATTGAGATAGCGAAAGGTCTACAGAAGCGTCATCTGGTATTTCTTTAAGTTCTTCTTTGTTACAAAGAATATATAGGTCGTGGTTCTTGGCAATGTCCTTCAAATCAACAACAATGTCTTTATCAGTCCTTGGCAATTTCTTAGGCAGGAGTATATAGTCTTCAGCTGTTATCTTGTTAGTCTCCTTTGTGATGACTTTGCCGTTGGCGTAAACAAAAACACTGTGGTATGGCGTTGCATTCACTTCATAACCCAAATTCGTCTTGATCCTGTACAAGCTAGTCTTCAATGGGTGCTTCACGACATTCTTTATTGTCTTTACCTGGTGCTTGCCGGGGTTTATTGAAAAAGAGCTTATGCTGAAATCTTGCGGCGTTACGCAATTATCCACAAAATCGCCGATGTAGTTGAAATTTATATCCCCAGTTTTATCCATGATCAACATAGGCGTATCCGCTGTAACGCTGTCTGCATCTGCCATCAGTATTATCTTGTGATAACGAGCCCTGTTTATGTCGAACTCTTCTCCAATGCCTGTGCCTATCGCCTGGATAATAGTTGTGATTTCTGCATTCTGAAGCATCTTATCCAATCTTGCCTTTTCAACATTTAGTATCTTTCCTTTTATTGGAAGTATTGCCTGGAATTCCTTGGAACGCGCTTGACGTGAACTTCCGCCGGCTGAATCTCCTTCAACTATGAATATCTCTGACTTTGAGGGGTCACGAGACTGGCAATCTGATAATTTTCCAGGAAGATTCCCGGATTCCAGCGCTGACTTTCTTCTTGTGAGCTCTCTTGCTTTTCTTGCAGCTTCCCTTGCATTAGCAGCAGTCACGCACTTGCCTACAATTATTTTAGCAACCTGTGGATTCTGCTCGAAATATGAAGTAAGAGTTGAGAAAACAATGTTATCAACCAAACCTTTTACGTCCGAATTTCCTAATTTTGTCTTTGTCTGCCCTTCGAACTGCGGCTCGGGTATCTTTACTGAAATTATTGCTGTCAAACCCTCCCTAGCATCTGGGCCAGATAACTTGATGTCTGTCAGTTTTTTCTCTTCGATGTAATTGTTAATGACTCTCGTCAAGGCTGTGGCGAAACCTGAATAATGAGTACCGCCCTCAACTGTGTTGATGTTGTTTACAAACGAATGGATATTCTCCACATAAGAATCATTGTACTGCATCGCAATCTCGACTGCAATCCTGTCCTTCTCCTTGGTGAAATAAATCGGTGAATCGTGCAATGATGTCTTGTTCTTGTTCAGGTGCCTGACGAAATCTATAATGCCGTTCTCAAACTGGAAAAGCTCTTTCTTTCCGTCGCGCTCATCCTCGACTGAAATCTTTATCCCCTTGTTCAGGAAAGCAAGCTCCCTCATCCTGCCGGCTATTATGTCGTACTTGAACTCTACTGTCTCGAAAATTGCTTTTGACGGATGGAATATTATTGTGGTTCCTGTCTTGTCTGCAATTCCAATTTCTTTAACATCCTCTTGCGGAACTCCGTTGTGATATCTCTGGAAATATAATTTGTTGTTTCTTTTTACATAAACTTCAAGCCAATCTGACAATGCATTGACGACTGAAACTCCGACACCATGCAAACCTCCTGAAACCTTGTATGTTTTTTTATCGAACTTACCACCGGCATGCAGGATTGTCATTACTAATTCCAAAGCTGATTTTTTTTCAATCGGATGAGGATCAACTGGAATGCCTCTGCCATCATCTTCCACTGAAACCGAACCGTCCTTCTGGATCTTGACATTGATGAATGAGCAATGACCTGCTAAAGCCTCATCAACGCTATTAGCGACGACTTCATTGACCAAATGATGCAAACCACGCTCACCTGTATCTCCGATGTACATTGCCGGCCTGTGGATAACCCCTTCCAGGCCTTTCAGGACAGTGATGCTTTTAGCAGAATAATCATCATTAACCTGCGTGCTCGGCTGTTGATTTTCCTGACTAGGCTCTGACATTTTTTAACCCCTAAACTTTACCCATAAAATGCTGTTTTTACATCATAAAATCTGATGTTTTTATTTATAAAGGTTTCTACGGCTGGAAGTGCATTTAAATGCATTTACAGGCTCTGGGAAGGCAAAATAGAAAACGGTGAAAAAAGGGTTTAAAAAGGCTTGAGGAAGAGTGTGTTTTCTAATTGGCAAACCCTCTCAAAAGGGAAAACGATTTAAAGGTTAGTGCGGTGGTATAATGATGCCATTCTGGAAAAAAGCGATAGCCAGAAGCATTCTTAACAACTTACTGCTGCGGGTGGAAAACCTGAGCAAGCCGCATGACAAGAAAAGAAAGATAATAGCGACGCTTAAGGAGATATATGACAGCATCGATGCGGCAAAGGCAGAAATCCTTGAAAGAGCGGAAGAAGAGAAGGCAAAACCGTGGATTGCGCCGAGATTTGACCCTGAGATAGATGCAATGGCGAACCGCGAAAACGAAGAGCTTGAAAGGCTCAGGGAAACAATAAAATTCTACATTGACCTGAGCGAAGCAGCGAAAGAAGAGAAAGACCTGCAGGATGTCCTTGATAACATGGTTTCTGAAGAGAAGGCGATAAGGGTCAGGGAAGCATGGATTAAGGAGACAATCACTAAAATGGAAGTTACGACATTGGCTGAAAGGCTTAGAGGAACCACTGCGCCTGCTATGACCAAGAGGACGAGAGATGGCGCGAGCTGGAGCAACATAGCATATGTCGCTAGGCAACTTGGCGGATCGACGATGAGAGCCGGGGAGCATACGTACTACATCGGATTCCCTGGCGCAGCTAGGAGAATACCTTTGTCTGCAGACATTTATTCGACAATAATAGCTGATGAGGTAAAAAAGCAGCTAAAGTTTTCCTTGCCTAGGCACAAGATACCATCTTCTGATTCCTTGGTGAAAGCGTTCAAGAGGGGCAATATTTCGGCTGCGGCATGAGCTTTGCATAAAATAACCCTTCTGGCGTCTCAATCAGGTGAAATGCCACAAGAGCCATGTCGAGAACCGTACTGCGCTGAGAATCCATGAGAAGATAAAGATTGGGGCCATCGAATGCATCACCTGAACGTTTCCTTGCGTCATAGGCAGCCCTGTCTGTAGTGACGACGACAGTTTTTCCCTGGGCATTCGCTTTTTCGAGGTACATCCGTAGCAGCGTCTTTTCCAAGGCCGAGATCTCGTCATTAGTGACAAGGCCATTGGTGATGCGCTCATCATCGAATCGTTCAAGTGGGTCTGCTTCTGCCATATTCCTAATCCCCCGAAGCACAGAACTGCGGGAGTGGTGTGTGAGACAGAGGATATATAAATCTTCCTATTTTTACTACTCGATAATAGTCTAAGAAAGGCTTTAAATCCTGCACATTGAAGCAAGACCATGAAACGCATCATAATCGACACAGACTTCCTATTGGACTGCGCCAAATGGAAGATTGACCTGTTCAGCGGCTTCGAGAAGGCATGCGATTTCCATTATGAGCTGTGCATCCTGGACAAGACACTAGAGGAGCTTGAAGGGAAAGAAGGCTCAAAACTGGCGAAAACCTATGCCACGAGGCTGAAAGTGATAGAAACAAGCATGGACAAGCCTGTAGACGAGCTAATCCTTGAGATGGGGCCATGCATAGTCGCTACACAGGACAAGGAGCTTAAGGAAAAGCTTAAAAAGGCGCATTTTTCACTTATGACAATCCGTCAAAAAAAATACTTTGTGATGTAAAAAATGTACTACGAACTCGAAGTAAGAAGCCATGTCCGGGTGCCGCCGAGCAAGTTCAAGGACGACACCAAAGAGAGCATTCTAAAGAGTCTCAACGAGAAGTTCGAGGCGTACATAAGCAAGGAAGTCGGGGCGGTCATAGCTGTCACTGAGATCCTTGAAATAGGGGACGGAGTGATAATACCTGGGGATGGCGCCGCATACTATGACACAAGATTCAAGATACTAACATTCAAGCCTGAGATGCTTGAGATACTGCTTGGAAAAGTCAACGAGATAACAGAATTCGGGGCCTTCATCAGCTTGGGAGCGCTTGACGGAATGGTGCATGTCTCCCAGACGATGGACGACTTCGTGAGCTACAGCAAGAGCAACACCCTGACAGGAAAAGAGAGCAAGAGGGTGCTTAAAGTAGGGGACAAGTGCAGGGCGAGGATAACCGCGATAAGCTACAAGGAAGTCTCGAACCCCAAGATAGGACTGACGATGAGGCAGCCAGGATTGGGGAGCATAATCTGGATTGACGAGGATGCGAAGAAGCACTTGAAGGAAGAAATCGTCGAAAAAGCTTCCAAGAAGGAAAAGTAAATGGCAAAGAAAGTCTGCAGGAAATGCAAGATCATAGTCGAAGGGAATGCATGCCCATTATGCAAGGGAGATTCCTTCACTGACAACTGGAAAGGACGGATCTTCGTAACTGACGCTGACAAGAGCGAGATAGCGAAGAAGATAGGGATAAAATCAAAGGGAGAATACGCGATAAAAATAAGGTAAAATGGAATTCACAAAGACAAATGAAGCAGAAAAGCCGCTAATGGGCAGGAAAGAGTACATGCTGAGCATGAAGTTCGACGGCTCGACTCCAAAAGGAGCGGACGTTAAGAAGTCAGTCGCCAGCTACCTGAAAGCAGACGAGAAGATGGTCATCGTGAAGAAGATCAGGCAGAAATTCGGGATGGGCGACGCTGATGTCAATGTTTATGTCTATCATGATGCAAAGAACCTACAGAGGTTCGGCGAGATACAGAAGAAGAAGGCATTGAAAGCCAAGAGAGACGAGGACCTGAAGAAGCACAAGGAAGCGAAAGCTGCTGCTGCAAAGCCAGCTGAACCAGCGCAACCTGCTCCAGCACAATAAACCATGGCAAAGAAGAAAGTGAAGAACAAGAGACCATCCAAGAGATATTCCTATTACAAGGTAGAAGGGGACTCATTGAAGAGGCTTAAGAGGACATGCCCGAAATGCGGTCCTGGAATTTTCTTAGCCCAGCACAAGGACAGAGTGTACTGCGGGGCATGCCATTACGTAGAGATGACATCCATCGGAAAATAGAAAGGTGATGGGAGAGCCCATATGCATTACCTGGCTGAAAGACTGCCTATACGCTATGCTGAATACAAGACAACACAATCCCTGAGAAGAGCAATCCGGGAAAGAGTCTCAAGAATCGTATCAGAGATTTATGGTGCCGGGAGACCTGAGGAGATGCCTGATGATTTCTACCTCAAGGAAGAGGCAAGATATTCTGAGTTGCACGAGCTTGAGGAAAGGCTCAGGCGCGAGCTGAGAGTCAATGGCAGGCTGCTGCCCAAAAAGCTTTTCAAGCAATTGGAATTGTCGAGCTTCCATAAATTCGAGCCAGAAATAAGAAAGCACCTGAGGCTCCTCAATGATGTCAGCCTCGGAGAACTTGTCGATCACCTCACAAGAGGGATAAGGAAATACCAGATGTACGAGTTCCGGAGCCATTGCAGCGATGAAATCGCGAGATTGCCTGTGACAACGTGCAATCCAGAGGACTTTTACAGAACGAAAGGCTTTTAACATAATTGAACTGCTTATCCTGCATGGCAATGCTAATACTTAGCGGCTTGATTGGAGCGATAATAACGCTGATATTCGGGATACTTGTGCTTATCTTCCCGAAGTTCCTGCGCGTGATAGTCGGATTGTGGTTCGTGCTTGTAGGAATACTTGGGATAATCAGCGCACTCTGACGAACTCCGCAAGAAAATCTGAAGCGATTGACTGGTCGAATAAGATAATCATGTTCTCATCGTTTTTCTTGTCTGCTGATGATGTTGGGTTGTAAGAGCCTGTGACGACGATTTTTTCATCCACTATGAACACCTTGTGATGCATGATGTTCTTATTCGAGTCGTATTCTATGTCTATGCCTGAGGAGTTCAGCTCGTCAAATTGGCTGTACTTTGACTGGAACTTCTCTGTGACTCCTGAGACATCGACGCCCTGCAGATGCTTCTCAATTAGTTTGTTTGCTATCGCGTCTGAGGAGAACGAGAACACCATGAACCTTATACTCTTGTTGGCAGTGCTCAATACACGGAGAAGGTTTGACTCGCATGAGTCCTCAGGACAAAAATAATTCTCAATCCGCTTTCCATTGAGATAAATAGTCTTGTGAATGACTTTCTCGCCTTTCGCAAACTGATTGCTGAATAATTCATCGAATTCCTGGTTGTAATTCTCAGCAAGATACGTTGAATGTATGACTACAAGATTATTGTCGTTCAAGGCAGCTGTCTTTGTCGGATTGAAAGAGCCTGTTATCACGATGCTATCATCTATTATGCAGAACTTGTTGTGCATCAAGCCTGGATGACCTGATTGGTTGTCATGGACAATCACCCTCGCGTTTATTTTTGCAAGCTTTTCAATCAATGACTTGTTTGTAAGCTCATAGAAAGCGCAGTCTACCTTAGCCCTATTTGAAATTAAATCTATTATCAGCTTTATGCAATCCTCTTGGGAGCAGAAATGCACCTCTGGCTCAATGGATGAGGATTCTTCAGGGATGTAATCCTGGACAACATTGCCTGTTATTGAGCTGCAGCCTGATAAGACCAATGCAAACAGGATCAAAAGCCGCTTCATGAAGATACTTCGCGCCTCAGGATATAAAAACACTTCTTTGAAAAATCCGGAAAATCAACGCTTGTTCAATCTTGCGAGCTCGTAAGCGTATCTCACGGCCATAGTGGCGTAAGAGCCTTTCTGAAGGTCGAAAGTCATGGTCTGCTTCTTGCAACCAGGGTTGAGCTCGTCATCCTGCAAGGAACCCATGGTGAAATTGTTCACCTTGACAAAAGCGTCACGAAGAATGCTCCTTGAGGAGAAGCTCGGTATTTCCTTTATCTTGAAATCCTCTGGAGTGATGTTCTCATCCTTCATGATCTGATGGTTTATCTCGCCGAATTCCTTGCTTGACTGCAGGTCATAGCCTATCACAGGGACTTTCAAACTAATGAACTTCTGCTCCTTGGGGAATGCAATCCTGTCCAAAACATACTTGCTGAAGAAATGATCAAAATTCTTCTCTATGTAAATGGAAAGGCACTTGTTGAAGAGATAGCTTTGGTAAGCCTGAAGGAACAAAGATCCGATCTGCCTAGGTATAATCTTGAATGCACCTGCGAAATCCTTCGGGCGGTCATCCAAATATTTTATTATCTGGTACTCCATCTCCAAACCTCTAGGGATTTTCACCTCATGCCACCTTCCCCACTTTGCGTCTATCTCCTTCCTGAATGTCCTGTCGCGCTTGCCTTCTCTCCTGAATGCCCTGCCCAGGTAGATATGCAGAGCCTCTTCCATCTCGCCCTCAAGAATCTTCTTCCCGACCAATGAAGTGTTCGGCCTTATTGTCCCGAAACGCTGGTCATCATAATAATTCGGAATGACCGAGACATTCTCCAATGGGAATTTCAAGTCCCTGACAGCGATCCTGAATGTGTTACCTGTGGAAGAGCCTATTGCGATTTGATTTGGTCCCTTGGCTATGTATTTCAAGGAAATCCCAGGAATCTGCAAGGTTGTGACGAGCCTTGGCTCAACATCATAAATCGAGATGTGTTGCTCTGAATCAGAATACTTGTCCTTCATGCCGGCTGAAGATACCTGCTTTGGATTGATGTTCAGGCGCTTGGCGATCTCGTTGCACGCGCGGACAGTGTCCCAGCCTATCTTCCTCATGAGGAAATAGCTGTACTTGCCTGTGCCTGTCTTCAGGGATAGGATCTCCTTGACTACGAAATCTTCCGGCTTCTGCTTTATGGAGTACATGGGCTTTATTCAAAACAAGAATATTATAAGGGTTTCGACGTGGAAATTAGGCGCTACGGACGCAGGGACGTACCCCATGATGCGGATCAGAGTCCCGTGGATTACCATCGTAGCGTAGGCTGACACTTCCGAGTATAGCACTAAATATCGCAATAGATCCATCATTTGGAGGCGAATATTGAATATGCCCACAGTTCACATCTGTTCTTGGCAATCCCTGTCTAGTTGGATTTCTAAGCCAGTCTTCAAGGTCAATTCGCTTATGATATCCCATCAAATAGTCTTCCAATGGCTCGGATATTCTTGGTTGTAGCTCTCCATCAACCATATGATGACCTGCGTTGATGTACATGATTTCGCCACGCTGCTCGAATCGTGCATCAAGAAATTCTGCGCTCTCTCGTCCTCTTACTCCAAGTATACTTCTATGGAGCGATGTTACTTCATTTTGACGAACTTTGTTTCCATCGCCATCAAAGACATCCTCTCCGGAAGAGAGCAAGCGCAGGAATGCTCTGAAATCATCTTGCGAAGGCATGAAAAAATCAAGAGTGCCTAGGAAGACCTGAGACTCTGTCCAAGAAACGCCATAAAGAACATTCTTCGCAACAGAAACCCCACGTTCTGGCACGAATATGTATCTAGAACCCTCCAAGCGATGAACCATGCCTGATGCCATTTTTCTTACATTACCCATTAAATTCCATGGAAAGACTCTCCGAAGAGAGTCCTTCCTGGGAAAAAAGAGGTGATAAAACCGACTTTATACGAACCCATATATAAACGTTTCTATCATGTAACCATTTTAAAATGGTGGCTTATTTTCAAAACTTTAATAAGAGCAAAAGCCGGATAATCATGCCAAATGCAGGAAAGAATATACCACATACTGACCCAGAAGGACGAAGTTACATGGCAGACAGTGATCCATGAGCTGGTCAAGACCGAGCAGATGGATCCATGGGACATAGACATAAGCAAGCTGGCCAAGAGGTACATGGAAACACTGAAGGTACTGCAGGAGCACTCATTCTCGATATCAGGGAAGATGATACTGGCTTCGGCAATATTGCTGAAACTGAAAGCTGCCAAGCTGGTTGACGAGCACATCGCCGGATTTGATAGCTTATTATTCAGCAAGGACGAGGATTTGCTGGATGACGGAGAGATGGATAACCAGCCATTGCCTGATGTCCCGAACTTATTGATCAAGACACCGCAGGCAAGGAAGAGAAAAGTTAACTTGAATGACCTGATGAACGCGCTGGAGCAGGCGCTGAAAGTAGAAGAAAAACGATTGATAAGGAATGACGGGACGAGGCTGATAAGGGAAGTTAAATTGTCTGATGTCAGCAAAGTCGACATAACAGCGCTTATTGCTGATGTATACAAGAAGGTAAGAGAATGGTTCCTGAAAAGAGGGAAATTGACCTTCAGTGAACTTGTGCCGAGCCAGCAGAAGAACGACAAGATACTCACGTTCATACCATTGCTGCACCTGAGCAACCAGCAGAAGGTTGATCTTGACCAGAAGATATCATTCGGGGAGATTGACATATATCTCATGGAAGCCAAGCAGCATGTGGAAGCAGTTGAAAACAAGAATCAAGCAGTCAAGGAGGATTGAAGACATGATATTCGGAAAAAACAAGGAAGCAAGAAAAAAGGAGTTCGCCCTTTCGATAGTCGGGCTCGTGATAAACCTTCAGGTGTTCCCTGGGCTTGGGAGCGTCATAGGCGGAAGGAAAAACGAAGGGATTGGGCAGATAATCCTGTCCATAATAGCGGTTGTATTATTGATCAACCCGAAGCTATTGCCAATAGGAATACTTGCGATGATAGTTGCGTGGGTATGGGCACTGATGACAGGCGTAAAGATGGTGATTGAGAAAGCACCTTAAATTTTTATTTTTAATTTCCTTAATTCTTCTTTCAATTGGTCTGCTGAAGAGAACAAGATTCCGTTGATTCCGCATTGCTTGGCAGCATCAATGATATTCTGCTTGTCATCAATGAAAATACATTCTGAAGTGGAGAGTTTCAAGTCCTCTAGGACAAACGCAAAAAGCTTTGGGTCGGGCTTCAGCATCTTAAGCTCGTATGAAAAATACTTTTTTCCGAAGAGACCCAGCATGTCACTGCGATATGCCTTCATGTTGTTTACCGTAATCTCATTGTTGTCCGAGAGCAGGACCAGGTTGTAGCTTGAATGAAGATCTTTGATGATGTCTATTACCTTTTCATCCAAGATCATCGCTTGCCTGAATATCTCCCTAACCCTGCCTTCAGTGAGAGCAAGACCAAGCCTGGAATTCAGATTTTTTAGAAAGTCCTTGAAAGACATGATGCCTTGGTTAATCTTAGAAATAAGTTCATCGAAATCAGGATACTTGTCTTCAATAGAAGTTGACTTTTCCTTTGATATCAATTCGAAGATAGGTCTACGATACCTTCCGACGGCAATAACACCGCCCCAGTCAAAGATTATCGTCGTTATCATTGCAATTTCTTTATTATCTCTTCTATCGACAAGAACTCTTCCTTTCCAGACTTCATGTCCTTCAATTTCAGCTTGTTCTTCTTCAGCTCTTCCTGGCCAACAATGATGACATAAGGGATTCCGTACTTGTCAGCATAGTCCAAGTTCTTCGTGATGCCCTTCTCCTTGATGTCCATGTCTGAATTCACAGAGGCTTCCCTCAATCTCTTTAGGATGTCGAAGCTTTCCTTCTGCGTCTTTATCGGGATGACATATACTTTGACAACTGACTTCTCAGCTGAGTCCTTCTTTACAACTTCTGATAAAATGTCCAGGCCGAATGAGATGCCGACTGCAGGATAATCGCCGCGGCCAACCAGATTCCCTATCATCTTGTCGTATCTTCCGCCGGCGCATATCGATGAAGAGAGCTTTTCGCTGAGGCCCTCGAAGATAGTTCCTGTGTAATAAGACAGACCTCTTGCCAATGAAGGAGTGAAGATTACCTTGCTTGACTTGACATATGAAATTACTTCCTCAATTTCCTTCAGTCCCTGGCTTGAAGGGAGGACTTTCTTGAAATCATTCACACTCTTGAGATTCAGCAATTCGAAAAGCTTGGTGATTGACGATGCCGAGATAATCTTTTCCAGCTCTTTCCTGACGCCTTCCAAGCCTATCTTCTCAAGCTTGTCTATTGATAGGATGACTGAAGCCCTCTTTTCCCCTGGAATCCCGGAATATTCCATCATCTCATCAAGCAGCTTCCTGTTGTTTATCTTTATGATGGCGTCAATCTTCAGCTTCCTGAAAACATCCAGAGTGAGCTGTATGATCTCGGCGTCTGAAAGCATTGATGATGAACCGACTACGTCAACGTCCATCTGCGTGAATTCGCGGTATCGACCGGATTTTATCGGGCCGTCGCGGAAGACAGGACCTATCTGGTACCGCTTGAAAGGCAGCCTAAGCATCGGATTCATGGCGATGAAGCGTGAAAATGGAACAGTCAAGTCATATCGCAATGCCAGTTCCCTCTGGCCCTGGTCAGTGAACTTGTAAGTCTCCTTCAAGATATCTGAACCGCCTGCGAATTTAGAAGCCAGGGTCTCGTAATACTCAAAAGTAGGCGTTTCCAATGGGTTGAAGCCATAACTCTCGAAGACTTTCCTGACTATGTCTGCAATCCTCTGCCTTATGATCATGACTTCCGGAGGGAAATCCCTGGTTCCCTTGACAACATCTACTGCCATGCTGAAGCACCTCTCAAGGAAATTAAAGGGCCGCGGGCGAGATTCGAACGCGCGATCTCAAGCTCCACAGGCTTGAATGTTAACCAACTACACCACCGCGGCCATGAAAATATTCTAGAAACCTGATTATCCGAAACCCTTTCATTCACTATGGGGATAATCAACTCGTGTCATTGTAAGGTAATTGGCGAGAAGGACACTATTTAAAGGTTGCTGTCAAAAAAATAAAAAGAGTTGCAATTTCACCTTACTATGATTATTATTCCGTTGATGAAATGTTCGCACATGATGCTCCTTGTTTCGAAAAATATGCAACGAAATCCGAATTCTGGAGTTGCTTGACTTATGAAACAAAAAAGGACTTCCATAAGCAACTGAAAGCTGAAGGATATCCGCTAGACGAGGCCGAAAGTTCTAATGATGAAACAGGACTGCACCTGATATACTCAAGCCAAGGATGGCCGGCGAACCATGAAAATAAGTTTAGTTTAGCCTGGGACTCAGGTCATGCTTCCAAGATTAGCTCTACTTGGCCGGCGAACCATGGGTATATGAAAAGCATTGGAGAATAGTCGCTTAAATTTTATTACAATCTTCTCCACCTCTAGAATTCCCAATAAAACCTTATTTGGAGTGATATATAAAGTTATTTCTTTCCAGAATGGCGATTCCATAGCTTCGAGCCGATGAAGCTTCCGATTGTTCCTGCGGCAATAATGATGATTATCTTAAAGATTATAGCAGTCTTCAGGCTTCCTGAAAGCGCAAGCTGAATTTCCCATGGGAAGAAGCCTACCAATGACTTGAAAAGGAACAATGCCGCGATTGCATAGACAACGAACACCATCACCAATTGAATCAAATGCTCTTTTGTTGAAGGCAAATTATCTTTCAGCATCATGGATGAGATGAAAAAGCTTATTGCAAAGATTAAGAGAGTGATTAGTATTGACAGCAAAATATTCGTGGATCCGCCCAGAAGGAAGACGCTTGAACTTCCATGGACTAGACTGCTTATCCAAGTGATTATCAAAAACACGACCAACCAGATTATTCCCGTGTAACTCAGTTTTCTCATTCGCATTTTCCAATCACGTACCCCTTCAGTTTTTCATCAAATGCCTCGCGGATAGCCGCATTGAACGAAGTGGACCATCCCTGAGGATTCTTGCCTGCCCATTTCTTCGCATCCTCGTCATTCCATGAGCCGCGTGCGCCACCTGAGCCAGGAGTCCAATCGAGCTCCTCTAGCGGAACCTCGTATTCATGGACGCCGCCATCAGTATAAGAACATGCTGACCTCTCAACCTTGACATCCTTCTCTGTATTCGAGTATTGCCAGATGCCCTCAACGCACTTGTAGACATCAACAGTGTTTGTAGTCTGCTTTATGTCCTGATCCCACAGTTTCCCATAGCCAACCTGTATCCACAGAGGAGGGCCTGCCAACGCTCCTTGACTTATCCAGTTCTTGATCTGGCCCATGATTGCATTGACAGCCGGATCCTGGAACCCGAAGCTGTAGATCAAGCCGACAGGATTTGCATCCTGCAGCAGGTCAATGATGTCAAGACCCAAGTCTCCTGTATCAATGACTGAGATTCCCTTTGATATTTCTTCGAAAGCTTCCTGCTGCTCGCTCATTTTTAGACCGCGGACTCCCTGCCAGTCAGCTATCCATACCCTATCTACACCATGAAGAGTGAATTCGTAAATATACGTGTTGAGCTCCCCTTTCATTGTCTCGCCATCCTTGCAATTCGAGGCTTCCTTCATTGAGCTAGTGAGCTTGTCTGCTGCAGTGATGACCTCTGCTGATTTGGAATCGGCAACATAACCTGATTTTGCGAGGACATCCTTCTCCTCTTCCGTGGCCTGGCCATCAAATATAACACGTGTCTTCTGCTGCATTCCAGGAGGCATCTTCTTCAGCTTGGCCAATGCATCTATGAAAGTGCCGTGTGCTTCAATGCCGCATTTTCTCGCCTTATCGTTGAAGGCCTTGACCATATCATTCAAATCCTTCGCGCTCTTCGCCAGCTCATCAAGCTTATCAGACAGCTGCTGCTTCTCAGCTTCCTTCCCTTCAATCTGACCTTCGAGATTAGACAGCTCTTTCTGCTTGTCAGCAAGATCTTTTTCAAGAGATGACTTCTTTGATTCCATGTCCTTCTGCTGATTCTCTATTGACTGCCTTTCCTTGTCCATGTCTGCAAACTGCCTGCTCAAGTCAAGCAGTTCCTTCTTTATTTCTTTGAGCTTCTGCATCCTCTCCAGGAACTTCTCTGCGCCTGCATTGCCCTTGAATGTTATCCATGAATTCCCGCCGTCATAGCTCACAGCTCCACCTGAATCCATGCCACCTAAGGGATCTCCGCCGCCAGAATGGACTCCAAGGCCTTCTGCATCAGCTAATATCCTTGTAAGCTCGTCCATCCTTTTCTTCATCTTCTCGATTGATTTTGTGAGATCTGCTTTTTTCTGGTCAAGCTGCTGCGCCTTTGTCTGCAAATCCGTGATTTGGCTTGATAATGAGCTTATTGAACTAGTGATGATTGTTTTTTGCTCGTTCATAGCTGATAAATCTGAATTGACGCTTTCAAGCTTATCCAGCAATCCGCGCTCCTCGCCCTCGAGATCCGCGACCATCTTCTCAAGCTCTGCCTTCTCCTTATTGAGCCTGGCAATCGTCTCAGGAGTGCAATCCTCTTCCAATGTTGTTGTGAGCTGGGCTTTCTTCTCTCCTGTAAGCACGAATGACTTTCCGTCTGAGGATGTTGTCGCGGTCAACCCGCTGTTGCCCCAGTCGCCTGTGGACGCTATCTTCAATCCGCTATCATCGTCCTTAGTGAAAGTCAGGACATTGCCGTTGTTGAAATTCAATGCAGTGTAAGTCTTCCAGTCAGTCGCAACCTCGAATGTCAGCCCTAGCAATCCCAGAGAATTGAGGTCGTAGACTACATTCTTTGTGCTGGTGCCTATTGAAATCCCGCTTGGATAAGCGCCGCGCCAGTCAATAACAGTTATCTTTTGGTTGTTGACATTGCCCTTGACATAAGTTGCTGTGGTGACTTTAGGCGTCCACTTTAGGACTGTTGATTTTCCTGTGGCGGGATCCTTCAATACTATTGTTGACTCGCCCTTATCCTTCGGATCTCCAATCTTCAACGCCATGGGAGCGGAAATCTGGACATTCTGGTCTGAGTAAGTTAGGTAGTAGTAACCCGGCGGCAAATCACTTGTAATCAGAGTCGCTGAGCACCTTGAATTCGGGCTGCTGCAATCAGCATTTGCATCCTTTATCTCAGCCTCTGCCATTGACTTGTCGCCTTCTGCAGAGTATATCACGAACTTTCCAGGCAGCTTGAGCTTGCCATTGAGTATGAAATGTACATCCTGGCCTTCGGGGATTTCAGACAGGCCTTCGTTGTAAGAGACTGGCTTCCAATCCTGGCTCACGAGCAATGGCAGTTCCCAGGAGACTGCAACAGGCGTCTTGTCCTCGAAATGATTGGTGCCTGCCCTTTCAATGGATGAGAGGTAATTCCATTTTGTCCCCTCGCCGAAATCAAACTGCATCAAAGCGCCTGTGGATGAATACTTGCTAGGAGCGCTCGCTGTAGTGCCTGTCTTCCCTGAGCCTAGTGAATAAGAGGCCATAAGGTTAGGGCTCGGGAAATCATCATCCTCGCCAGCTTCAGCTACATTCATGCCGTTCATGGCTATTGAATTGCCCTGGGCTTCGAAAGTAAGGACCTGAGCTGAGACAGAAATAGATAATACAACCAGCAATACGCATTGGAGCAGTAATAGCCTCTTTATCCCAAATCACCTAGAAATATGGATATTCAGCCATATTAAAAGGTTTGTCTTCTTTCGATGATAGGGATTTTTAAACAGGAAAAGAAATACCTTTTGCATATGAAAGCAGTAGTCCATTACTCGGAAATCGCGATAAAGGGAAGGAACAAGGAGTTCTTCGAAAAGCTTCTTGCAGAGAACATAGAGAAGGCCTTCAGGAAAGAGAAGATAAATGCCAAGTGCAGCATATTCGAGAACAGGATAGTGCTTGATGCTGCTGATCCAAGAAAAGCGAGAAGCATACTGGAAAAAGTCTTCGGGATACAGAACTTCGCTTTCGCTGAAGAAATAAGAACAGATTCAGATGAAATCATAAGGAAAGCTGTCGATATCGCGAAGAAATCCAAAAAGAAAAGCGTTGCATTATTGACAAAAGTCGGAACGAAGAAGTTCACTGCCAATGACATCAACAAAAAAATAAGCGATGAGCTGAAGAAGATAGATGTGAAGGTTGATTATGACAATCCTGAAGAGAAGATCTCAATAGAGATAACTGACAAGGAAACATACTTCTACACTGAAAAATTCAATGGAACAGGCGGATTGCCAGTCGGATCAAGCGGGAAGGTACTTGTTTTGCTATCAGGCGGGATTGACTCTGCAGTCGCCGCGTGGCTGATGATGAAAAGAGGCTGCGAAGTCGATTACCTGCACTTCCACACTTTCGAGAAGAACGAGCCTGTGCTGAAGACGAAGATAAAAGAGATAGTGGAAAAGCTTGGTGCTGGAACGAGATTATTCCTGATACCTTACTATAATTTCCAATTGCTGACCCTAGGAAGCGTGAAAGACAAGACTGATGTGGTCGTGTTCAAGAACTACATGCTGAGGGCAGCCAAGGAAATCGCAGAGAAGAACAATTACAAGGCGATTGTCACAGGAGATAATCTTGCGCAGGTCGCTAGCCAGACTTTGGACAACATCAAAGCGACTGACTTCGGGATAGACCTGCCTGTGTTCAGGCCCTTACTGACATATGACAAGCAGGAGATAATTGACTTAGCGAAGAAAATCGGGACTTACGAAGCAACGATAAAGGAATACAAGGACTGCTGCAGCATAATCGCGAAGCATCCTGACACTTCAATGAGCATCTCGAAACTAAAGAACGCATTGAGTGATCTGAAAATCGACGAGCTTGTGAATAAAAGCTTGAAGTTGTGCGAGAGATTCCCTATCTGAATCCAAGAGATCGCATAAGCCTTTCTACCCAACTGAGATTGTCCTCGGCTAATTTCTGCCCTGTGAGATCCGCTGCCAACTTCCTGTAAGCCATTGCTGAAGGAGAATTCGGATATGAATCAACAACAGCCTGCTTCCGGTGCAACGACAGGCGAACATAATGGTCCTCTGGAATCTCAGAGATTACTCTGTAACCCAAGATCTGCTCGACATTCTGGCGGGGCAAGTCTGCTGGAGAGCCTGTCCTTGAAAGAACCACGCCCCTTATAGGCTTTGCCAACTTCCTGGAAAGCTTCAATGTCCGCAGGCCATCTGTGATCGAGGTTATTTCAGGATTGACAACAAGCAGGACCTCGTCAGCTGCGGCAATGCCGTGCTCTGCGTGCTCGCTCACTCCTGATGCGACATCAAGAAGGACCAGGTCTGATTTCAAGCCATTGAGATGGAGTCTCAGGTCCTTCAATGATGAGTTCCTTGAATCCTCCAGCTTTATCGAAGCAGGGATTATGCGAGCGCCTGACCTGTGAGAATAAGATGCATTCAGGATGTGATGATCCCCGCGCATTACATGGTTGAGGTTTATCGGGACATGAGGGGCGCCAAGATGAACGCCGACATGAGGATTGGAGAGGTTCGCGTCTACAAGGGAAACATCTCGCGTGAAGTAAGTCAGAGCTGCCGCAAGATTGACTGCAGTAGTCGTTGAACCGACGCCACCCTTAGAACCAGCTATAGCCACCACTCTTGACATGGATTAATAAAGAGAGGGGTTATCTTTTAAAGATTATGGTTTGCCGGGCTTGGCACATTAATTCCTTTACATGACATTTACTGCAATGTATATTTTGAAAACAATACCCAGACGCGGCTTACATGATTTATAAGCCTAAAATTGATATTTTTGTTGATGGAAAAGACTATTCGGGCGTCTGTAATAGGCCTTACTAAAACTAAGAGAGAACTGCTTGATTACGACTATGGAAACTACCAGTGGTGGATGATGTTCGGCATTAATAATGGCATCTTGAGCGCTTTCAGGGCGTTTAAGGGTTACAAGCAGGAAAGACTGACTTACAGAGAATATCCCTTGCCATTGCAGTCAAGATTCATCAAGGATTGGTTCAGGACAAGGGATACTAAACTTACAAAGGATTGGATAAAGATGCCTAACAGCAGGAAGAAAGGAGTTGGCTTGTGGCTTCCCTTGAAGTTTCATCGGCCCCTGCCAAAGAAATATATCCTGAAGGATTCATTCTTGGTAAGAAAAAGAGATAAGTATTATGTTCATTTCTGCATCGAGATTCCCGAGCAAGAGCATTATGTTCCTAGAACTATGATTGGCATTGATTGCGGTCTTAAGAATCCAGTGACGTTGGTTGATCTGGAATCAAGAAGCACATTATTTCTTGGTAAAGAATTGAAACGAACCAAGGGCAAATATTTTTACTTGCGAAGGAAGCTTGGAAAAGAAAAGAATCTGAAGATGATTAGAAAGATT
>DATDVX010000055.1:0-3012 GCA_035289885.1 Candidatus Nanoarchaeia archaeon
TGTCCCATCGCCCGGGTGGGCGGACAGGCTGGGAAGACCTGGATTTTAATCAGCAAGCTAGCCAATGGCCTATGAGCATCTATAGGACGCCTCACATTAGGGGCGTAGTCGTTGAAAAAACGCCTGAATTTCTTTTTTGGAGCCCAGTGACATTCAGCCATAAAAGCGAAGCCACTTATTTCACGCGATGTTTCATGCTAGGCGATACACCCTGCCTGATATCTCCAATAGACACTTCGAAATTTTGCAGGACGTTGATACAGAATGTTTGGCACAAAGGTACGCGGCCTCAAAAAAAGCCAGCTGAAATGAACTCGAAAAGTGACGGATTTGATTTCGTCCCATACTACGAGTTTGATCCTGCCAAGAACCACGTCACGATATACCCTGGCGTTGCTTTTCCAGGCAGGTTTGATTTGCCTATCGTGATCAGGGGGAACCCATCGTCAGGCAGGCCTTCTATTGTGGGTGTTGGGTATGTGCGGAATCATGAGTATGAATTTAGCGATGATATGCAGGTTTATTGCCGCTCAAGCAATGATGAAAAAGGTGCTTATTCTGTTTTCTATTGGGAGCTTGACAAGCGGCAGGAGCGTGCGGCAAGGAACTCTCTCATAGCCAGGCTTGGCAGATTGTAAGGCTAGTGTCTTTTAAACATTTCCATAACGCTTAAATCAATCAAAAACATGTCTATCGAGATGGTAAGCGGTTTTTTGCCTACGCCGATGAAATTGCTGGTGTTCGTGATACTTGTCTTCCTGCTCTTCGGGTTGATAGCCAAGTTTCCCGGCTTAGGCTACAAGTCAATCGAGTCTGACTGCCCGCCAGGAGAGAACTGCGCAGAATACCATTTCATCAGGTTCTTCTTTGAGCTGATAGTGCTTTACTCTATATCCTGCATGATTGTCAATCTTTTCAGGAGGTTCAACGAAGAATGATCATTCCTGGTAATAGCCAGAATTTCCCAATGCCAGTGCTATTTCAGCTTTCTTCAGTTCCTTTCCAAGATAAGCTATGTGCTGCTTCTGGTTGAACCATTCCAGGTTGTTTTTCTTCTCGTACTCGAAAATTCCATCGTACAAATCCTGGGCTTGCTTCCCCTTGAAAACTTTAAGAATTTCATGCTGGTAATTGCATACAGCAACCTGCAGTTCCCTGAACTCGTAATCTACTTTAATCAGCACATAGCAGCCGTCGTCATTCTTGTGGTCCAGGTAATCATTGTAGGGCTTGCAGGCTATGACTTCAAAGTCCTTCGCTAGTTTCTTGTCCTTTACCCATCCAGGCCTTTCAGGTTCTGCCATAGAAAAATAATGTAAAGATAAACCCTTATAAACCTTTCCTCAATTATTTCTATCCAAGGACCTGTGGTCTAGTGGTTATGACACAACCTTCACACGGTTGAGGTCGGCAGTTCAAATCTGCCCAGGTCCACTTCATGATGCAATTTTACGAAGAGCTCGCCGAGGAAGTCAAGAACAGGAAGATCGCTGACAGGAACTCTTTCAGGCTTCTCAAGTCAGAGCTCTCGAAGAAGCACAAGCTTGGAAAATCACCGACGAGCATCCAGATACTCTACAGTGCAGAGCATAAGGACATCGAGATACTTAAGCCGTTCATAATAACGAAGCCTGTCCGTACTATCTCGGGCGTCACCCCAGTCGCAGTCATGACATCGCCGCAGTTCTGCCCTCATGGCAAGTGCACTTTCTGTCCGGGCGGTCCTAACTCGCATTTCGGAGACATCGCCCAGTCCTACACGGGAAATGAGCCTGCTTCCAGGCGTGCCTTGAGGAACAAGAACGATCCATACCTGCAAGTAATGAACAGGCTGGAGCATTATGCATTGCTGAACCAGGATTTCTCGAAGTGCGAAGTCATTATCATGGGCGGAACATTCCTGGCAGACCCTGATGATTACCGCGAATCTTTCATCAAGTACATCTTCAAGGCCTTCAATGATTTTTCAGACATGTTCTTCGACTCAAAAGGCGTTTTCCTTTTCGGCAAGTTCAAGGAATTCTTCGAGCTGCCGAATCCGCAGACAAAGGAGAGGACAGAAAGTATCCACAGTAAATTACTGAAGATAAAGGGCGAGTCTGATCTGGAAAAGGAAAAGCTGAGGAACGAGACTTCCAATGTCCGTTGCGTCGCCATGTGCATCGAGACGAAGCCTGACTGGGGTTTTGAAAAGCATGTCGACGAGATGTTGAGATTAGGGACTACAAGGGTTGAACTCGGAGTCCAATCAATCTATGACAAAGTCCTTGAAGCAACTCATAGGGGCCATTCAAATTCAGATTCGATAAAATCAATCCAATTGATGAAGGACTCTTTCCTGAAGGTAGGTTATCACATCATGCTCGGCCTTCCATCTTCAACAAGGGAGATGGACATGGAAACTTTCAAGACAATACTTAATTCAGATGATTTCAAGCCAGACGCATTGAAGATTTATCCATGCAGGGTCTTTCCGGGAACAGCCCTTTACAATCAGTGGAAGCAGGGCCTTTACAATCCAATAGATGACGAGGAAGCGATGTCAAGAATAATGGAAATCAAGCCGATGATACAGAAGTACATAAGAATCATGAGGATTCAGCGTGATATTCCTGGTTATTTGTCAGTCGCAGGCCCGAACAAGACAAACATCAGGCAGATGATGGAAGAAAAAGGGATTAATTGCAAGTGCATCCGCTGCAGGGAGCCGAAAGGAAGGGATATTGATTGGGATAAGGTTAAGTTGTTAAGGATGGATTACGCAGCTTCTCATGGTCACGAAGTTTTCCTTTCATACGAGGACATCAAGAATGATATCCTACTGGGTTTCCTGAGATTAAGGATACCGTTCAAGCCTTTCAGGAAGGAAATAACTGGAAATTCAGCTGGTGTAAGGGAACTGCATGTCTATGGCTCAGCGACTAAGATAGGTGATGAAGCTAAGAATGTCCAGCATAAGGGTTTCGGGAAATCCTTGATGAGCGAAGCTGAAAAGATCGCTAAAGAGGAATT
>DATDVX010000056.1:0-2813 GCA_035289885.1 Candidatus Nanoarchaeia archaeon
GCCATCTCCCGAAGGTCAATGTTGTCCAGCATTATCTGCCCGGATGTGACGTCATAATGCCTCGTGATCAGCTTGACCAGCGTTGATTTGCCAGAGCCACTCTCCCCTATAACGGCGATTACTTTCTTCGCAGGTATGCACAGGTTTATCTTTATGAGTATGTCTTCCGAGCCATAAGAGAAATTTACATTCTTGAATAGTATAGTCCCTGTTTTGTTCCTTACATCTTTTGGTATGCCCGGTGATTCTATGAAGTTCTTCTCCGTGAGTATGCGCCTGGCTCTGGACAATGATTCATGCGCATCTCCCAGGAAGTTGTACACCCTTCCAAGCCTGTGGATGTTTATGAACGCTTTTTCAGTCAGAGTAAATATCAAAACAAGGTCACCCGGAGTCAAAGAGCCGTGCAGCACGAACCATACAGCCAGAACCATTGTGATCGCTCTTACTGTATTGGTGAAGATTTCCTTCCATGTGATCCTCCATGCTTCTATGTCCCATCTTTTCACTAGTTGCTTCGCGTATTCCTTCAAAGTCTTCGAGTAGGAATCATGCTCTCTCTGTTCTTGAGTGTAGTCTTTTACAGTCTTCACGTTGTAGAGCGACTGCGCCAGCTCCCCTGTGGCATGCTCGAATGAATGGTGATAGGCTCGTCGATATGGCTGGGTGATCTTGTTTGTGCTGATTACCATATGCAGGATTATTGGCAAGGACACAAGGTAAATTACGCCGACCTGCCAGGTCGTTATCACAAGCAGCGCCGACGTCAGGACTATCTGGAATATAGTCGGCACAATGTCGTTGTTGATGAACCATATCATCTCGCCGATGTAATTCGCGGCCTTGTTCACCTTGCTGACAACCGCTCCAGTATTCTGCCTTTCATGGAATGACAATGGCAGGTGCATCAGCTTGCGATGGACCTTCTCAAGCAACTCACGCTGGAAGCTTCCTAGTATCCTATGAGCGTATCCAAACGAGCCCACCTCGATTGCAGTCAGTAATATCAGCGATAGGAGTACAAAGCCTATGAGCATGACAAGCTTACTGAATTCCGGGCTTGGCAGTAGTATATGGTCTATTATCAGCTTGACGAGGTACACCGGAACAAGTTTTAGGCTCTCATAGAACAGGCTGACCAATGACCTGTTCATTATGAATTTCCCGAAGTCCGGCAGCAGGAAGCTGACTATCTGGTAGAAATCCTTCAACGATCCTTCGGCTGCTCTCGACGGTTTCATCTGTCACCTCTATAAAAAATAAAAATCTCGCGAGGAGGATTTGAACCTCCGACCTGTCGGGATCAGCTGATTGCACTTCATTTCTTGGCTTTTGACCGTAATCATGCAACATCTACAGCCGACCGCTCTAGCCACTGAGCTACCGCGAGATTGGCTTTAACTTTTACTGAAACGACCCCTTATAAAAATTACTGTTTCACTTCTGTAAAAATTTTTGGAGTAGAAGAGACGCTTTCTCTTTACCAACACCTCTAAAAACATCCACATTCCTACCGATGCCATTTGCTCTTAGAATGTCAAATGTTTTCTTGCTCCCATACTCCCTATGCTCTGTCCCATATACGACTTTCTTGATTCTCGCATAAACCATGGCTTTCGCGCACATCAGGCATGGCTCAATAGAAGTATAAACAACGCAACCATCCAAGAACCTGGATTTCAATTTTTTGCACGCGAGGCTTATCGCTAGAAGTTCCGCATGTGCGGTGGCATCTCTGTATGTGATTCCTCGACTTGAAGCCTTTGAAACGACCCCTTTATTTTTCACAATAACACAGCCAGCAGGATAATCACCGCGTGAAAAGGCCTTATCTGCCTGCGAACATGCAAGTTTCATAAAATCGATATCACCCATGCTAGTCTCTGTAAGGATTAATTAAGGCTTATAAGAATTTCTATTCAATCGTAGACGTTTCTTCTATGTCCTACTTTCAAGACTGTAATCGTTTTCGTAGAGTCATCTATGTCCACCATCACTCTCCAATCGCCTATCCGCAACTTGAAGTAATCGCTCTCAGTAAGCTTCTCAAAGAAATGCAATGGATTGAGCTTTGCTTCTTGCAACTTGTCCCATATTCTTCTGTAGACATTTGCTTCTAGCTTCTCAAAATCATGTCCAGCCCTTTTTTCAAATTTCAGGCAATGCAATTCTTAAAGGCCAAGTCGTTTTTTCATTTCCTCTTCGGTATAATACTCGCCTTTTTTCACCCGCTCTCTAGCAGCGTGCAGCTCTTTTATAGCTTTCTGGCTTAATTCCGGATCTTTTTCGGAAATTTTTACGATGTATATGATCTTCCTCAGAACTTCGTCGTAACTTTCATTCTTGTACTGCCTGAGAGTATCCAATTCTTGCTTTGTTCTTTGCTTTATTCTTATTGTTGTTTCTTCCATATACAAATGTATACATATGTATATATTTAAGCCTTTCTATTCAACTTCTCAGTATTATCAGCGGCACAAGCATCTCATCCTTGCTCAAACCGCTATGGTTCCCTATCAAGTCGAATTCCTTCTCGCCCATCACCCTGTCTATGAAGACCCATTCTCCCTTGCTAATCACTATGTAATCCCCTACTCTTTCGCTCAATTTGGGATTGGGTTTTCCGAGGCCGTAGAAATTCCTCTTCAGTATGTCTGAGCTCTTGTGCACATCGAAGGAATCCTTGAATTTTGTTCTCATGTAATCCAGGAACTGCCTTTCCTTCCCTAGTTTCACATAGCAGCATGCAGCCCTGACATCGCCAGATAATGGCATACTCAGGCATTCGTAGAGTTTAGGGTGGTCCTTGCTTA
>DATDVX010000057.1:0-3225 GCA_035289885.1 Candidatus Nanoarchaeia archaeon
GATGTTCGAGACATAGCCTTCAGAACCATTGCCTGACTCGACAGACATCTTCAACGTCGGAATGTTTATCGAAGCGTGAGAGGATTTAACAACGCGAACTGACATGTCCTTCTCTGAAGAAGTCTCGAAAGTTATCCTGCATGGCTCCTTCTCATCCGCAGCCTCGACATCCGATATAGAAACGCTGCAGGCATTGCATTTCATAGAAAACATGAATAATTTTCCGAAGTAAGGGACCTCTGTCTCATCTTCAGTTAGAGTCAATCCATCCTTTGAGCCGCAATAAGGGCACGGTTGCTTGTCAAGTATGTCCATGAAGACTAATAGTTAAGAAAGATTTAAAAGAGTTTTGTTTCCGAAGAAGAAATTCATTCCTTGATTGACTTGTCTTCCCTTATCTCTTCAGTTGTCTGCGGGTTCCTGTAAACCTGGGCAAATGAAGGAGTGACCACAATCCAATCCTCGCCGAAACCAGCTATATCCCCTTCAATCGCGTCGCATGTCTTCTTTATCTTGTTGACAGCTCGCTTCAATTCGGTGATATCCCTGTCTTTCAGAGGCTTTATGTTGACCAAAGCGATAGTATAACCCTCTCTCAACGCGTCAAGAGTCTCCTTTATGTCCTCAAAGTTCTCGATTATGAAAGGCTTGACCTGGATCTTGTTCCTCTTGCTGATGTCCCTCTTGGTGTCTATCTCGACGTAATCCTCTTCAGGAGAATTAGTCATTTCAGAAACAGGTTCGAATCCGAGGCGTCTCTTCAGCGTTGAAAAAAATGACATTTTTTGCACCTTTTTTTAAGTTGGTATTGTGTTACTCTGGGCATTTATAAACATTTCTATGTTTTACTTGTCCATCATACTCAATATGCTCACAATGTTCCATATCTGCGTTCTTGTGAACTGAGGAATGTTAGGATCATCAGAAATCTCGTCAAGCTCCTGCAAAGCCTTGTCAATCTTGACCTCGGCAGGCTTGCCGTTTTCATTCAGGGCCAGAATAGCTGTGCGAACCCTGCTGCGTATGCTCTTAGGCACTGAATTGTCCTGCTCTATTGAAGTCAAATCTGTCAACGCGTCTTCGATGTTCTCTAAGTTATTGATCATTCTTGATTTCCTTCATGACAAGCTTCTGTATGTCTTCGGCGCTTTTCTTCAAACGCTCTTCCTGCTTGTCTATAGTCTTCAAACGCAATTCCAAACTTTCTTTTTTGGAAGCAAGATCTTTCTTCAGATCCTCTTTTTTGCTAGCTATCATTATGGTCCCGATTATCTTATAAACTTTTTCTTTTGCAGACTCCAATTCCTTGAGGGCGTTCTCTGTCTCCAAGAGATGGGATTGCAAAGACTGCTTCTGCATCATGAAATTAGAAAGATTCTGCTCGATAGCCTGTAGCTGGGCAATTCCTTCCTCTGCTTCTTTCGAGATGTTCTTCATCTTGCGATTACTGTAGTCGTCGCTGTGCGTGGCTTGAACAAAATCTTAGAACCACAGTAAGGACAGCGTATCTTCTTCTTCAAGTACTCTTTCTTAACAACTTTCCCACAATCAAAACATTTGTATGTTGCCATGATCAGATCTCGTAAGCCTTGCCAGTGAACTTGGCGTCGCATTTCCTGCATTCCCATATGCCTGCAGCGATCCTCTTGACTCCAATCTTCCTGCAGTAAGGGCACTTCTGCCTCGAACGATAACGGGCTTCTATCGCCCCGACTTTCTTCCTTAGAGGAGCGCCATACCTCGCGCCGAACCTTTTTGTTGAAGCTGTCTTGTCTTTCATTTTTTATGCAATGAGGCCACTCGGATTCGAACCGAGATCACCAGGTCCCAAACCTGGAAGGCTAGCCATTACCCCATGGCCCCGACATTTCATGTAAGGGCTTTTGGATGGTATATAAAACTTATTATGCTACTTTTTCTTCGTATCAGGAGCTTTCTTCTCTTCAGGCTTTGCAGCACCGGCTGCAGGAGCTTTTCCAGCAGCTGCAGGAGCAGCGCCAGCCGGAGCTTTCTCTCCAGGAACAGATGCTTTCTCTTCGCCAGGCTTGGCCGCAGCAGGAGCTTTTCCAGCCGCAGCTTCAGCAGCAGCCTTCTCCTCCAACTTCTTAGCCTCAGCAGCTTCAGCAGCAGCCTTCTCGGTGGCCCTGAGCTTTTCAATATCAGACAGAAGCTCTTTCCTTCTGTCAACGAACAGCTTCTGCTTCTCAGCAGGAACTTCAGTGATGCCTGCCTTTATTTCCTTGTCAAACGCTCCCTGCTCAAGCTTCTTGTTGAATTCAGGGGCAGTCATGTTCTCAACCAGGACACCCATCGCGTTGCAAGAACCAGCGATTGTCTTCAATGACTTCCTGATGTCCAATGCGTAAATATCATCATCCTTCATCTTAGCTATCTTCAACAGGCTTTCAACGCCTATGATAGAAACCTTTTCCTTGTCTGGCCTCGCGGAGCCGACTTCCAAGCCTATCTCTTTCTTTATCAATTCAGAAGTGGACGGAGTGCCGACCTCGACATCGTAAGACTTGTCATCAGGATTTACCTTTATCTTGACAGGGACCTTCATTCCCTTAAAAGCTGAGGTCTTGTCATTGACTTTCTTCATGACCTCGCCGACATTAATCTTCATAGGGCCAAGCTTCTGAGCTATCGCTGGTCCTGGCGATGCTTTTCCGCCTTCAACCACCATGTCGATTGTCTCTAGCTTTACCATTTTAGTCAGAATCCTTCTCTTCCTCTTCTGTGTCACGCCTTATGACCTTGACAGAGTCTAGCTTTACAGTGATCGGGATAGGGACAGCCGCTTCCAATAACTCGACTATGACCTCTTCCTTCGCTTGGTCGATCCTGGTGACTTTGGCTTTTTCCCTCTTGAATGGACCGGATATTATTTCCACGATGTCCTTCGGCTGGATGTTAACCTGGACCTTGACTTGCTCTAACATATGCTCTATCTCGTTGTAAGTGACTTCCTTAGGCAGCAAGCCCCTTGCGTATGGGACTCCATGGAACGCTTCCTCTGCTGCCTGCCTTGATTCAGCTTCCACGAAGATGTAACCTCTTAATCCATGAGGCCTTATCAGGCAGTAAACGTTCAATCCTTTCCTGGATGCGTTGCTAGAAACGAAGTCAAATACTTGATCTTCCCGGTTTGCCGTCGTCCTTAATGAAAATATTGCCATTTTTCCTATCAAAACAAGAGCGTGAACACCAAATGCACCACGAAAC
>DATDVX010000058.1:0-10345 GCA_035289885.1 Candidatus Nanoarchaeia archaeon
TTTCTCAGCGAAGCTCGGCCCGGTAGCAGGAGTCCTGAGCCATGAGAAGTTCATCCCTCGCATCAAACCGTTGTACTTCTGCACAGAGAAGGAAGTCCTTCTGTACACAAAGCTGATGCGCTTCCCTGTCAAGTTCATAGAGTGCCCGAACGCGAAGAATTCTTTCAGGAACATCGTCGGCGATTATCTGAACCAGCTGGAAAACCAGTTCCCAGGGACGAAGCAGGGCATCGTAAATTCATTCCTGGCGATATTGCCTGACCTGCAGAAAAGGTACAAGAACAAGCTGATCGGCACATGCAGCATCTGCGGCGAGCCGGCTGCCAAGAATGTCTGCAGGCATTGCGAATTGATGAGGAAATTCAAGCTTATAAAGTACTGAATAAGTTTATTAACCGATTATTTCAGAAAATTAGCCAGTGGGCTTGTAGCTCAGTTGGTAGAGCGCTGCCTTCGCATCCAAGATTTGGCGAAAGAGGCAGAGGCCTCGGGTTCGATTCCCGACAAGTCCAGTTAATAAAAACTATGCCAAAATCACCATCATACCTAGACCAGCATTTCTTAGTTGACGAAGCAGTCATAAATAACCTCGTTGAGGAATCAAGGATAGTGGCTTCTGATGTTGTCCTGGAGATCGGCGCAGGGAAAGGAGCGTTGACAACCGAGATTGCCAGGCACGCGAAGCATGTCTACGCTATCGAGAAAGACAAGAGCTTCAGGAAAAGCCTTGGTTCTCTTCCTAAGAACGTCACGGTGCTGTACGGAGATGCTCTTGAAGAGCTGAAAGATCTCAAGTTCAATGTGATAATATCGAACCCGCCGTTTTCCATGGTAGAGCCGTTGTTCAAAAAGATTATCTTCATAAAGCTTGAGAAAGCAATGCTCATAACAGGGAAGAGTTTCCTGCAATTGTTGAGCGATGCAGCCAGCAAATGGCATCTTATCATCCAGTTGTTCTATGATTTCAGGCTTGTTCAGATGATAGGCAAGGATGCATTCGAGCCAGAGCCGCGGACGCAAGCTGCTCTGATTGAGTTCACGCCTCGCAGATCGGGTCTTTCAGCTCATGAGGAAATATTGCGGGAGATAATCCTGCAGGGAGACAAAAAATTGAAGAACGCCTTGGTTTATTCTCTTCTGCGCTTGAACAAGTTGACAAAAAAGCAGGCATCTGATAAGATAGCCAAGCTTGATATCTCAGATGACGTTCTTTATGACAAGGTATGGCACATCTCGAGCGAGGATTTTCTTGAAGTGGCGAGAAAAATAGAAAAAATAATCTAGCTTATCCCTATAAGGTCTTTCCCGGTTTTTAGCCAGTCATAGCCTTGCTTCTCGATCATGTCAACGAGCTCATGATTCCCAGATTTAACGATTTTCCCGTCAATCATGACATGCACTCTGTCAGGCTTCAGGTACTTCAGTATCCTTTCGTAGTGCGTTATGATGAGTATGCCCATCTTCTGCGTCTTGTTCATCCTGTCGATGCTTTCACCGATTAATTGCAATGATGGTATGTCCAGCCCGGAATCTATCTCGTCCAGCACCGCCAGCTGGAGCATCTCGCATTTCTTCTTCTCTCCGCCTGAGAACCCTTCGTTAAGGTACCTGTTTACGAACTTGTCATCCAAGTTCAGGGTTTTCAGCTTTTCATTCAGTATGTCCTTGAATTCCGCGACAGATATCTTGTTGTCTCTCCTCGCGTTCAATGCAGTCCTCAGGAAATTGGCTATCGTGACTCCTGATATCTCAGCAGGATACTGGAACGACAGGAACAATCCAAGCTTCGCTCTCTCGCTCGGCTTCATGTTTGTTATGTCAGTCCCGTTGAAATGTATCGACCCTCTCTCCACTTTGAACTTGGGATTTCCAAGCAATACGTTTGCAAACGTGCTTTTCCCAGAGCCGTTTGGCCCCATCAGCACAGTGACTTCATTAAGGTTTACATCCAAATTCACTCCCTTGACTATCTCCTTTCCATCGACAGTTACATGCAATTCCTTTATCTCAAGTTTGTTTGTCATTTCTTTTCCTTTCCAAGATACTTGTATATCCCTTTTTGCAATGTCTTCAGCCCGAGCATCGCGCATTTCATCCTGACAGGGCTTATCTGCACCCCGAGCATCCCGAGTATCTCGTCTTTCGTCATTTTCCTGACGTCATCAAGGCTTTTTCCCTTGACAGCGTCAGTGAGCATCGAGCTTGCTGCTTTGGATATGGCGCATCCCTTGCAATTGAACTTTACTTCGGTTATTTTATCATCCTTGACCTTTGCTGTGAACTCCACTTCATCCCCGCACAGCGGATTGGTGTCCGAGTATTTTATGTCAGGGTTCTGCAGGCTTCCGCTATTCCTTGGGTTCTTGTAGTGGTCCAGTATCTGTTCCTGGTACATCTGCTCAAAGCTCATTTTGCGAACACCTTCACGACTTTCTTCAGACCATCAACCAGCCTGTCAACCTCATCCCTGTTGTTGTAGAAATAGAAGCTTGCCCTGCAGCTTGCCTCTATCCCAAGTATTTTTGTCAATGGCATCGCGCAATGATGGCCGCCCCTGATTGCAATCCCCTCATGGTCAAGTATCGACGCAACATCGTGTGCATGGATTCCTTTAAGGTTGAAGCTTATCAGCGAGCCTCTCTCACTCGGCCCATAGATTTCAATCCCAGGCACTTCTTTGATCTTCTTCATCGCGTATTTCATCAGCTCATTCTCGTACTCATGGATTTTTTCCATCCCTACCTCATTAAGGTAGTCAATTGCAGCGACAAAGCCTATGGCATCAGCTATGTTCGGCGTTCCAGCTTCGAATTTCCACGGCAGATCATTCCATCTTGCATCATCCAATGAAACTTCCCTTATCATGTCCCCTCCATACAGGAAAGGCGGCATCGCCTCAAGCAATTTCTTCTTCCCATAAACAACACCTATCCCTGTAGGCCCAAGCATCTTGTGGCTTGAGAACAGCATGAAGTCGCAATCAAAATCCTGCACATTGATTTTCATGTGAGGCGCTGACTGCGCTGCATCCACGACCATCAATGCCCCGGCCATATGCGCAAGTCCCGCGATTTTCTTGACGTCATTAACTGTTCCGAGTACATTTGAGATGTGCGTGATGCTCACAATCTTAGTTTTTGGCGTGAACAGCTTTGCATCGATGTCAAGCGTTCCATCTTTCTTCAGTTTTAGGAATTTTAATTTTGCTTTCTTGGCTTTCGCAATCTGCTGCCAAGGGACTATGTTGGAATGGTGCTCCATCTCGCTCAGGAGGATCTCGTCTCCTTCCTTTAGCTTGTCTTTGAGCCCATTCGCAATCAAATTCAATCCTTCGGTTGTATTTCTTGTGAATATTATCTCTCTCCAGTCGTTTGCGTTTATGAATTCCGCGATAATCTGATGCGCCTGGTCATATCCTTCAGACGCTTCCATTGACAGTGTATGTATCCCGCGGTGCACGTTTGCGTTGTAATGAGCGTAATATTTCACTATGGCTTCTATAACTGGCAATGGCTTCTGCGATGTCGCTGCGTTGTCAAGGTAAACCAGGCTTTTCCCGTTTATTTTCCTTTTCAGTATTGGGAAGTCCGTCCTTATACTCGCAACGTTTATTATCGGCTTCATTTTATCCTCGCGTCAATGTCGTCTTTAAGATGATCTATGTACTTCATCTTGGATATGGTCGGTTCCAGGAATCCCTGCACAATTGTTTTCCTCGCTTCCTGCTCATTCAACCCTCGAGTCATTAGGTAAAACATCTTTTCTTCGTCAACCTGCCCTATTGTCGATCCATGCGAGCATTTCACGTCATTGTTGTCTATCTTGAGTTCAGGAACTGCATCTGCCTCTGCTCCCTTGCTCAGCATGAGCGTGTCTGCCCTCTGGAAAGCGTCGCATGAATGCGCGTTCTTTTTTATCTCGATTGACCCTCTGCATAGTGATTTTGACTTGTCCTTGACTATCCCCCTTGTGAGTATCTCTGAATTCGTATGAGGGGCTTCGTGCCTCACGTTGTTGAAGAAGTCGAACTGCTCCTCGTTGATTCCGATGAATATCCCGTAGTTGTTGCTTTCCGCTCCTTCTTCGTTCAAGATTGACGTGTTCTCTATCTGAGAGAACCTGCTTCCCAATGTGCAGCCAAGCCAGTTAAGCTCGGAGTCTTTCCCGACAACAGCTCTCCTTGTCGTGAAGTTGTACACCCCGTCATTCAGCTTCTGCGTCATTATGTAGTTGACTTTCGCTTCCTTTCCTATGAACATCTCGACGACGTTAGTCTTCAATCCAGGCCTGCCGTAATCAATCGAGTCCTCCAGTATGTCGACCTCAGCTCCATCTCCTATTATTATGAGGAAATGGTTGAAATGCATCTCATTCTCCAGGAAAGTGCTTATCTTGATTGGTTCATTGAATTTCTTGTTCTTCGGGATTATCACTATGAACCCGACGAACAGCGCATAGTGCAGCGCTAGCAATTTGTTCTCCGGCTTCACCAGGCTTCCAAGCAGTTCCTTTATACTGTCATCTGACCTGTGGATCTTCACTGATGTTATGTCCTTGTTGTAGATGACATCTGACTGCAAGACCTCTGGCCTTATGCTCCAGTTCTCTATGTCAAGTCCCGATATGTCCATGATTATCCCGGTCCCGTATTTCATTTCAGGGAATCCCATCTGCTTGTACTTCCTGAATGAATCCAGCCTCAGCTCCTTCATCCACTCCGCCTCGTTGAAGCCTGCGGAATATGCCGCGATGAATGCCTCTGTCATTTCATTTACTTTTGTAAGCATCGTGTTGTTCTCCTTGTCGTTTCTGCCTAGCCTATAGAATTCTCCATCTCAAGTTCAATCAATCTATTGAGCTCGACTGCGTATTCGCCTGGAAGTTCTTTTGTTATCGGTTCAATGAAACCGGAGACTATCATCTTCATCGCTTCTCCCTCTGAAATCCCCTTTGATGTCAGGTAGAAGATCTGTTCATCTGATATCTTTCCAACAGTAGCCTCATGCCCAATGTGAACATCATCTTCTTGTATTTGCATGTAGGGAGTTGTATCTGATTTTGATATGTCATCGACCATCAGGGCATCGCACTGCACATTCGATTTTGTCCCGCAAGCTCCTTTCACTACTTTCACAAGTCCCCTGTAGCCAGTAATTCCTCCATCCTTGCTTATTGATTTCGCTTTTATAGTTGAAGAAGTATTTTTTCCTATGTGAATCACTTTACTTCCAGTATCCTGGTGCTGCCCTTTTCCTGCAAATGCAATGCCTATTGAGTCTGACCTTGAATTGTTGCCTTTCAGGATTGAAGATGGATAAAGCATTGTGCATCCGCTTCCCATATTTCCATTAATCCATTCTATTATTCCGTTGTCTTCGACAATCGCTCTTTTTGTGTTGAGATTGTAAGTGTTTCTTGACCAGTTCTCAATGCTGGAGTATTTTACTCTGGCGTTTTTCTTCACGTAGATTTCAACGCAGCCTGCATGCAATGATTTTGAATCGTATTGTGGGGCTGAGCAATTATGAACTGCGAATCCATTTACATTATAAGTTTCTGTCCCGAGAACTGAAAAATTATACACTTCGATATTTTCGACATCTTTCTTCTCTATTGATCTTATAGGGAAATAAGCGAATTCGTCATCAATTCCGAACATGCTTCCTCGATTTTTATTGTTAATGAAAGATTTAACTTTTATACCGATAATTTCTCCGAATGGAGCCATATACTCGCCAGTTATTCCGATGGTGTACATGGGTTGTCTATTTTCCTTTGTTCTATCTCTCTTATTCAAGAAGGAAACGATTTTTTGTCTGAGTAACAAATCTCTTATTTGCAATGCTAATTTTTCTGAGATGGTGCTAAACCTAAAAACTTCTTTATACCCGCTGTTGCATTCAGCAGCATAGTAATTGCCATCACCTAAAAACATGCTCTTCAATAATTCTTTTTGTTTTTTAGGAGTTTCGAGCATTGCCCAATGAGGGATAAGTTTATTAGCGGCACCTTTACCAAAATGTTCAAATATGCGAGCAAGAATCACCGATGAGGCAACAACATTTGTTCCATGGTTTTTTTCGTGATGAGTCTCAATAATGCTGAATTTCGTGCCAAAAACTTTTCTTAGCAACATTTTAACATCTTCGATAAGCTCTCTCTCATGAGAGCCGAATGAGAAGTTTACATACGATCCATTCGATATGCTACCCTCTGAGATGTAATATCCGATTAATTTAAAGAAATCATTTGTTGATGGAATACGAACAGTGGTATTTACAAAAGTTCTTCTTTCACGGATATATTGTTTGACATCGAAGGTATGATAATCCTCTTCTTTTATTACACGATTAATAGGCATAGCTAAATAATCTGCTTTTTTAAAAAATTTAGGCAAGTTCCAACGCTTTTCAAAGATTTTATTTCTGTCCCTTTTGCTTTTTTTGTCGACATATAAAAAAGGATGTTCGGCTGTGGCTTCTATTTCGCGCATTGAATCTCCATAAACTTTTATTTTGTAAATTGCCCCCGTGTAAGGCATTTTTTGCAGATTATACACGTAACCATACTTTCCATTATGTGAGAGAACTTTGTCCCCTTCTTTTATATTTTCAATTTGTTTATAATCTGGATTGGTTGTAACAATATTTCCTGCTGTAAAGCATCCTTCGATGTAATGCACTTCAGAATTCTCGTCAGCGATTATCAATGTATGTTCAAACTGCCCGCCCTTCCTGGCATTCATCCTGAAATAAGCCTGCAATGGGATCTCTACCCTCACGTCTTTTGGCACATATATGAATGTCCCTCCGCTCCACACTGCAGCGTGCAAAGCAGCGAACTTATGATCACCTATCGGGACGCAATTAGTCATGAAATATTTTTTGATCAGCTCAGGGTACTTGTGGACCGCGACGCTCGCGTCCTCAAAAATGACTCCCTTGTCTTCCCATTCTTTCTTCAGGTTGTGATAGGCAACTTGTGAATCATACTGCGCACCGACTCCTGCTAAAGCTTCTCTCTCTGCTTGAGGTATTCCAAGCTTCTCGAATGTATTTTTAATGTCTTCCGGGACTTCTTCCCATGTAGTCTTGTTTCCTTTATCATCAGCTTTCGCATAGTAAATTATCTTGTTCAAATCCAGGGCTTTCAAGTCAGGCCCGAAGTTTGGCATTGCTTTCTCATTGAACAATTTCAATCCTTTCAACCTGATGTCCAGCATCCATTCAGGCTCATTGTTGTCTTTGGAGATCAGTCTGACTACTTCCTCATTCACGCCTTCATTCGATTTTAGAACAAACCTCTCCGGATTAGCATCATCATACAGTTCCCTTGATGGCTCTACAAATATTTGTGTTTCGTTCATTTTATCTGCAGCAACGGCTCCTCCATGTCTATGCAACCCGTCTCTTGTGGGTCGCAGCTTGATGGCACATTCTTGTCATAAATCTTATGCAGCTCGCATAAAGTCAGGGATTCCCTCACGAACTTGCAAAGCCTGATCATCTCGTTCATGACAGGCATCCCATCTATGATCTTTTTCGCAGAAACAGCTATTTCTTTCCTTATTCTCGGATTGAACTTGATGTTGCCTCTCTTGTCATGCTGGTATTGCGAGACAGCGGCAGCCGTTAGTCCAAGCTTCTCAGCCGCGTCCTTCTGCCTCAAGCCGAGCTTCAACAGCTCCTCGACAAGTCCTTTCCTTAGTGCTGGAAGGACGTGCCATACTTCAATTTCCTGTGGCAGTATTATCATAGAATATTAGTTAACAATTGTTAACTTTATAAAGGTTTTGGTGAAAATTATAGAACAAAGTTAAGGCTTGTAGCTTACGCTTGGCTCAGAGCTATACTCTCCGACCATTTCAAAATCTACACATGATGGCATCAGTTTGCGTAGTTTACGTCTTTGCAAAGCAAGATCAACCTTGCATGGTTCTAGTAATGCCTCGTCTTCCTGCACCTCTAGATCGGCTATATAATCGCTTATTGTGTATTCTATCATTGTTCTTTCTCCTTTATTATTTTGCTCTCTCTGCCTTACGGAACCAATGCCCGAATTCACCCTGCCAAGCCTCCGGCAACCTTCCCAGCAGCAAAGCGCCGAGTTCATCAAAACCATCTGTGTCTCGTCTTCCTGGCTGCAATTCCTCACCAGTTGGAGAAGTGTAACCAGAATTTCGGAGGCATCCTTTCCTCATCACGCCCGTAAACCTATTGCCACTCGCTTCGACATAGGCTATTCGAACGCCCCTTTCAGATATCTGCGTTTCTTGCACCGGTTGGAACAACATCGCCCTTCCATTGCAGCTGAGTCCGTAACTTTCTTCCATGGCTGAATTTGTCATCGCAGAGGTTTATAAGCTTTTCTATGTTTATTACTTAAAAGTAACAGCAAATTATATAAATCCTATATATGTTCAATCCCTTAAAATGGACTATTACGACTCTATAGCGCAAGGTTACAATGAGCTTCACAAGGAAGAGCAATTGAAGAAAATAGCCATCATAAGGAAGCATTTGAAGCCTAAAGGCAAGCTATTGGACATCGGCGCTGGCACTGGAATCTCAACAGAGCCATTCTTGAAGGAATGCGAATGCTATGCTCTAGACCCTTCCAAGGAGATGCTTAAGCAGTCAAAAGCCCAGCATAATATAGTGGGATCTGCTGAAAAACTCCCTTTCCCAGATAAGTTCTTTGACGTCATCATTTCCTTGACAGCGTTGCATTTGTCCGATTTGAAGAAATCTCTAGCTGAAATAAGGCGTGTTTCAAGGGATAATGCTCAAATAGCCTTAACTTTCCTTAAAAAGTCCAAAAACAAGCCTAAATCATTGAAGGGATTCAAGAAGATTGAGGAAGAGAAGGACATCATATTCATAAAGTTATAGTCTGTAATAGTTACTTTTTTAAAGCTAGCATTGTTCTGAAAATGCCCTCGAAAATTAGGGAATGAAGAAAATGACAAACAGAGTGATAAGGGCATTGGTTGTAAGCGAAAGCGCTCTGCCCGAATATACAGGTTTATCAACGCACTTGCCTGATTATGAAAAAGCAAGGATGGTTGAAGCTGTAGTTATAAAGTCAGAACGGTTTTTGAAGAAAGAATCGGAAAGAGGGGTAATTTGCGCTGATACACCTGCGCTTCTGCCAGCAATAAACAGAAAAAGAAGGCCTATTGCATACAGGACATTATTTTTCACAGGAGCAACCAATCATCTTCTTGATTCCGGGCAAGTTGACCTCTATGAAGAAAGGAACTGTGGTGATGGAAGAGTGCTTTATTTGGTTGGAAGAGAGAGTATTGATGATAAGGCTACATGGGCCTATGTACGAAACGAAAGGGAAACCCTATTGAAGGAACTTCTTGCTGACAAAAGTATGAGAGCCGAGAATCTCTCTGGTGTGAGGCAAGTAAGCGGCCTTGATAATGAAGGAAGGATGCGTAAGATTTTTTACAGCATATTGGTTTCCGGGCCAATTGAAAGAATTGCAAAAACAAGATTGATTAGTGGATATGAGCCATACAGCGAAAGGCTGAGCAACGACGAGGTATTAGACTACGTTGCAGGGCGTGTTGGAAAAACACCTGCCATTATCAAAGGAAACAAAATAACAAAAACTGTTTCTATCGCAAGACAAACCGTTGCAAGTGTTCTGAGGCAATTGACTCCACAGACGCTTGCAGAGATAGGTACGTTCCTTGGTGGGAGAGACCATACGTCAATAGTATATTGTCTTCAGAAATTGAAAAGGCTTGAAGAAGCGCTTGGTTTTGAAAAACCTGAAATAGAAAATTTGCCGATGAGGGAGCAAGTAGAGAGGCTTACAGAATATTTCTTGAGAATATTGGAAAAAAGACCTATGCAAGTGCTAGAAGAAAAGATAGTAGACATAGCTTAGCCAAACATATTGAACAATCCGCCATCACCTTTCTTGTCGTCATCATTTTTAGGCGGCTCGTAACTTGAGCTTCCCCATTCTTCTCTCTGTTTCTGCCTTTTCCTTCCGAAGATCGTTTCAGGATCATGGCTTCCGACAACGTATTCATCATGCTGCTCTTTCGGCTTGAATCCGATCTTGTCCTTCTTGGAATGTTTCATTTCGCTGAGTATGTGCTTCCTGTTGGAATTTTCCTTGCTCAAGCCCTTGTCCCGATAATGCTGCTTCACTCTCTCAAGGTATCTCCTGTGAGATCTGAAGAAAAGCCATAGTATCACTAGTACTCCAGCTCCGAGGATTATGTACTCGAGCAATACGAAATCGATGTTGAATCCTTTCCTTTCCCCTGTTATGCTTATCCCAGTGAAGACTGCGTCATCCACGTAGACATCGTATGTCCCTG
>DATDVX010000059.1:0-3010 GCA_035289885.1 Candidatus Nanoarchaeia archaeon
CGGTTCAGCGCCTCTGACAACAGCGTCATCGCAGACCATTGCCAGCAGGTCAAACGCTGCAGTGTCATGCCGGGCCATTCGCTCAGCAACTTCCACCTTAGTTCCAATGCCGTCAAAATTAAGCTGCATGAATGTATCTTGCGGGAGATTGCCTACGTTTATCGCTCTTAATCCTGAAAAATCATGAGAGACCTCTACAACTTCGCCGATGTCTCCGCGACGGGTTTTCCATGTTTTCTTCGCAGCCTCGTAAAAAATCCTCGAAACCTCTTCCTTCATGTCAAGATCGATCGTCGGCTTTGCCATTGCTTCTGTGAAAAAATCAAGATTTATAAGCGTATGTCACTAAAATTTCTAACAATCAAAGCCTTTTTAAATCAAAGTAATAGCCTTCTTTTCCATGGATGATGCTTTGGCTTCAAGGAAGGAAAAGATCCTCAATTGGTTGAAGGGGAAGCACAACATACTCCTTATCTTAATCCTTTTCCTGGCGTTTTTCATAAGAATCAACATCTACAGCTACACGACTAACCAGCCATTGTGGTGGGACGAGGCAGACTACACATACACTGCAAAAGTATGGGGTTCTGACATCGACACAAGGGATCTATGGTATTATAGGAGAGCGTTCTTCTGGCCGCTGACGATAGCTGCGATGTTCAAGTTTGGCTTGGGAGAGACAGGTGCGAGGTTCCTCACCTTGTTATTCTCGATGGGCACTGTTTGGATAACGTATCTGATAGGAAAAACCCTTTTCAACAAGAACGCAGGCTTGCTGGCTGCATTCGGAATGGCAGTCGCTCGATTGCCCTTATTTTTGTCAGGAAGATTGCTAACTGAACTGCCAGCCACATTCCTAGTTGTCGCAGGCTATTACCTTTTCATCAGGGGGTACATGAAGAAGGAAGGCAATCATTTAATTTACCTCAGCGCGTTTTTCCTGGCATTCGGCATAATGATAAGGTTCGCCACATCGCTTGCCATGATCCCATTGCTTGTCTATGTTATCCTGAATGAAAAGTTCAGCTTCCTCAAGAACAAGCATCTTTGGATCTTCGCTTTCATAATATTGTTCATACTCTCGCCGTTTTTAGTCGCTTACAAGACGAACTTCCCCTCAGGTACAGGAGATTTCTTCTCCCATTACACGAATATAGGCCGCGGGGAGGACCAGCCGAAAGCGAACCTGATGGGCGTTCCTGGAATCTGGGGCTTCATCAAGGACATAAGGTTCAACATGACCTGGTGGTGGTTCGCGTTCTTCATCATCGGCTGCGCGATATTCATTGACATGTTCGTCGGCATAGACATGATAACTAAAAAAGACAGCGTTAGGATGAGCATGTTCATTCTTCTTTGGATCTTGGTCCCATTGATCTTCCACGGTATGCTGAGCGAGTACGTAGATGAAAGGTATTTGCTGTGGTCATATCCCGCGCTCTTCGCGATTTTCGGGATGGGCATGATGAAAATATATGATTTAATCAAGCGTTACAATCTCTACATCGCAATCGCATTCATAGCTGCCATCTTGATTCTCGGAGCTATCCCTCAGATGAAGGCAGGCAATGCAGTGCTTAAGGAAAAGCGCTTCAGCTATCAGGCTGTCATGGAATCTGGCCTGTGGCTTAAGGAAGTTACCAATCCAGGCGATGTCATCATGAGCCAGTCCAGGCCTCAGCACGGTTATTACGCAGAGCGGGATGTCTACAGCTATGATGAGTACAACGAGACTCAGTTCGATGAGATCATCAAGCAGTACAATGCGTCTTACTTTGTCGTTTCCAGGTTCGAGTTCCATCCTCAGTGGGCGTACAGCTACGGCGTCAACAAGAATCTCTCTGTCGCCAACGCATGGTTCCAGGATGAGGCGAGGACGCAGCCGCTGCTGGTCATTTACAACCTCAATTAGAAAGCCTTTTAAAACAACTTGTTCTGGAAGTTTCTTTATGAAGATTCTTGTCACAGGAGGCACTGGATTCATAGGCTCTCATCTAGTCGAGAGGCTTTCCCTTGAAGGCCATACTGCCCGTGTTCTTGTTCTTAAGAAGGATCCGCAGGTTGATATGCATCCAGAAAGGGCACAGGAAATCTTCAACATGCTGAGGAAAGTGAACGCTGAATTATGCTACGGCAACCTCCTTGATACGAGGTCTTTGGACATTGCTTTGCGCGACATCGATGTTGTCTTCCATCTGGCTGCTATCGCAAGGCCCATGGCAATCCCAAAGCAGGAATATTTCGACGTCAACGAGACAGGAACCAGGAATTTATTGGAAGCATGCTCGAAATTGAAGCTCAAGAAGATAATCGTGATGAGCAGCGTCTCCGCTGTCGGTCCTAGCCGCGATGGCAAACCTGTCAACGAGGAAACAACTCCCAATCCTATAGATACTTACGGCGAGAGCAAGCTCGCAGGCGAGAAAGTGGCTCATGATTACCTGAAGAAAGGGCTGCCGATTGTAATTCTTCGGCCGCCGATGGTCTATGGTCCGCGAGATTACGAGATGCTCAGGCTTTTCAAAGCTGTGAAGAAGCGTTTCTTCCCGATAAAAGGCAGTTCAATTCCGAATCTTGAGTTCTCTTTCGTTGGCAATATAGTCGAGGGCTGCGTGCGCGCGTGGAAAAAAGGAAATATTGGAGAGACATACCATCTGACAGACGCCAATCATTACACAATCAGCCAAATCATCTCTGCGATTGAAAAAGCTGAGAACACTAGAGTAAGGAACATCAAGTTTCCAGACTGGTCATTCAAGGTTGCAGGATTTTTTATGGAATTGCTCGGGAAGGCATTCAATTTTAGGCCTCCCTTCAACAGAGAGACTATTGTCTGGATGTCTGAGAAATACTGGTATTCTGACCCCAGAAAGGCAGTTAAATACCTCGGATACAAGAATTTCATAACATTGGAGGACGGCGCCAGGAAAACAGTTGAATGGTATTCCAGGCACAGGCTGTTGTAAAGATGAAAAAAGCACTGGTAACGGGCGGAAATGGATTCATCGGA
>DATDVX010000060.1:0-7563 GCA_035289885.1 Candidatus Nanoarchaeia archaeon
AACGACTTTCTTAACAGAAGCTACTTATTTAACAAAGCCCGTCACGCCACAATCTATATAAAGCCTATTGTCTTTTAGCGTATTGTCGAGGCAGTTTAGTTTTAATTCTTCGGCATTCACCAGAATAAACATACAAGATGAAAAATTGGATAGGATACAAGGAATCGAAGGCTTTGCTAGAGGCATTCGCGAAAAGAGGGATAGTGCCTTGCGACGAAGCTAGATTAGAAACCAAAGTGTTCGGTCACGACCTGGATGAAGCTGGTTTTGCAGAACCTGATGAAGAATACGTGAATAACCAGATGAACCAACGCAGCATAGGCGCATTGAACAGAATATCCGATACAGAATGGAACTTCGACCAAAGATTCACTGAGCTTAGGCAGTTTGTATATATAGTCAGGGAAACTGAAAAGACAAAGGATGATGGAATATATGCTATAACTGCACGACCGCTGATGCGAAAAGAGATGAGTTCCAGAAGATAATTTTCATAGCAACCTTTATAAAGGGAAAATCAGAAAAGCATGATCATGGCAAAAGCTAGGATTAACGTGTCAAGCATAGACATTGATAAGATCAATCAGATATGCAAGCCCATAGTGGAGATAGCCAAGAAGACAAAGACAGCCATTTCCGGGCCAATACCATTGCCTACAAAAAGGATGAAGATAACCACTAGGAGAAGCCCGTGCGGAAACGGGACTGCCACCTGGGAGAACTTCGAGATGAGGGTTCACAAGAGATTGATTGACCTTGGGATGGATGAGAGGGCATTGAGGCTTATAATGAGAGTGCCTATCCCTGAAGATGTCAACATAGAGATTGAGATGCTGGAATAAGCCAGATTTTTAGATTATTTTTTCAAAATTAATCTGAATGTGAGATTTATGGAAAACCAAGACAAACCAACATTGGCAGATTTATTGAGCTTGGGCTCGGTAAGCTCCTCATTAGTCCTGGAGACGCTAAGAAACCATGCCAAGGAAGGAAAGCCGATAAAACCAAATGAAGTTTTGACAGTAATCGACATGGCCGGGATGGACAATTATGATCTCATTGAAGCAAGCAGGCATCTTGGAATTGGATACAGGGCGTCGCATGGTCAAGAGCATTCTGTTGATTATTTGCGTGCAATGAACGAAGTCGCTTCAAGACTGAGATGTGCTGAATTCTGATAGCCTGCAGGAAAGCACGTAAGCTAGGGTTTGCCATACACAGTGTAATGCCATGGCCTTCTATTCAACTTTGTCAAGTCGATATAGACATGCTTGATTCGAGTGTATTCATCAAGGCCATACATGCTCAGCTCCTTCCCGAAGCCTGATTGCTTGAATCCACCATGAGGCATCTCCGAAGCCAATACTCCGTGCTCGTTGATCCAGACTGTCCCAAAATCTAATTTCTTCGCCACCTGCATACAATCAGAAACATTGGTGCCATAGACTGATGAAGCCAATCCGTATTTAACATCATTCGCTTTCTTTATGGCTTCGTCCACGGTCTTGTACTTGATAACCGATATCACCGGACCGAAAATCTCTTCCTGGCATATTTTCATGTTCTGGCTGACATTGCTGAAGATTGCCGGCTCAATGAAAAATCCTTTCTCATATAGCTTACCTTTCGGCCTTGAACCACCACATTCCAGCTTCGCTCCTTGGTCCAATCCAAGCTTAACATAAGATTCAACCCTCTCCCTCTGCTTTTCGGACATCAGAGGACCCATGTCTGTCTTCTCATCAAGCTGATTCCCTAGCTTGAACCTCTTCGCGACATTGACCATCATCTTGACAAGCTGGTTGTGCTGCTTCTCCTGCACATAGACTCTCGTGACTGCGGTGCAATCCTGCCCTGCATTCAAGCAAGCTCCAACTACAGAACCTTCAGAGACCATACCTAAATCCGCATCAGGCAATACGACCATTGGAGCCTTTCCTCCGAGCTCTAAAACCACCTTCTTTACTGTGCGGGAAGACATCTCAAGAACCTTTTTCCCTGTCTCGGTGTCTCCTGTGAACGTTATTATATCGACTTTTGAGTTGGTGGCCATCTCTGCTCCAACAACATGGCCTTCGCCCGTGATTACATTGAGGACTCCCTTAGGAATGCCTGCCTCGCCAGCAAGCTTGGCGAATTCCAACAATGTCAACGGAGTATAAGACGCAGGCTTGATCACCACTGAGTTTCCTGCTGCCAATGCCGGGGCCAATTTCCAGACAGCGATATACAAAGGATAATTCCATGGGACAACCGCCGAGACAACACCTATAGGCTCCCTCTTAATCATGCTTGTGCCCATGCCGGAATATTCCGAAGCAGACTTGCCTTCCAGATTCCTGCATACTCCAGCGAAAAATCTCAGATTGTCTATTATTGTAGGCAAATCAGAGTCTCTTGCGTACTTTATTGTCTTGCCTTGGTTCTTAGATTCTAATGTGGCTAGCCTTTCCTTGTTCTTCTCGACCAAGTCAGCAAGCTTCCATATGATTGATGCCCGCTCCCCGGCCAGCTTCTCGCTCCAGGTTCCCTTGTCGAAGGATGTCCTTGCGGCTTCAATGGCTTCTTTCGTGTCTTCCTTGGAGCTCTTCGCACACTCGGCGATGACTTCTTGGTTGAAAGGATTGATGACTTCGAAATGCCTGTCAGAAGCAGGATGCACCCATTTGCCATTGATATAATTCTGGTATTTCGTCACCATATTTTTCCAAAAGAAATCCTGTCATCAAACTATAAAAATGTTGTGTTGGCTAAAATAAGATAGCCAAAGATCATGACTTGGAGACAAGGATGTTTCGCTTTTTGAGCTCCTTGAAGAATAGCGCATGGTCGATGCATAATTCAGGCGGAAGGACGCCGTTCTTGCTTACTCTCTTGCCAGCTATCATCTGCGCGATGATAGAAGCTGGAACTGCAGTATCATAAGTCCCCGCAGGGATATTCCACCCTTTATGGGATTTCGCCAATGCATCAAGAATGAGCTGTTTTTTCTTATTGTTTTTTATGCCCTTGATATTGACTTGGACTATCTCGACATCATCGACCTTCGTGCCTTCCTTCGGCAGGTACTTCTCCATCTCTTTTGCATTAACGCCCTTCTTCATGTAATCAAGAACTCCGCTGATGAACTCTTTCGAGAACGTGGCCCTGAATGAGCATTCCTTCAGCTTGAATGACGATGGGAATGTCGCCAATTCTGAATGAAGCGCGTAGAAACCACGCAGCTTGCCTATCGGCTTCGGGAATCCTATTACTCTATCTCCGGAACGAGGTTCAACCATCTTTAACACGCCTTTAGCAAGCAAGGCCGGCTTCATGGTGAGCTCGTCTACCAACGTGGCGAACGAATATGGAAGGACGAATGACTGTCCATGCTTCCTGAAATCCGCATCGCCAAAACTAACATGCATCTCTTCGACCTTGTCAAATTCACTCGCGCCATAGGCAGCTAGGACATTGGTTATTCCTGGCGTAGAGCCGCAGCCCAAGACTGCCAGCAACCGCTTCCTCTTGAATTGATTGTTTAACTTTAGCTGCTTCTTCGTCATATGAAAAAGCCCGCCCAAATCAAGATAGTTCGCATTTGCTTTCAAGCATGCTTTCATCACGTGAAGATTGAAATAATAATTGACACAATTGATCACTACATCCGAGCCCTTGATGATTTTAGCTGTTGCCGGTATATCGGTGACATCAACGACGACTCCACGGACCCGGCTACTCCTGAAAGAAGAGGCGTATTCGAACGCCTTGTTGCTTGAAGAAGCAAGCAGGATATCGCAATCCTTGCATGTTTCAAATAAATCCTTGACGACGACGCTTCCTACAATCCCTGTCCCGCCCAGAACTACAATCTTTTTCATGCTATCTACAAATAACACCTTGATTATTAATTTTCCTATTTACTGCCTAAGCCAAAATTATTTAAACAAGAAAGATAATGAAATCCGCACTTAAGGAGGTTGAAAAATGAAAAAACTATTGCTTGGAATTATTGCGATATTAGTCTTGGCCATGGGAAGCATTGTAATTGCAAACGGCTTTGACCAGTATGGCTACAATGACGACGCCAGGATCTTCAACGGGAAGGCTGACGGCGTGGATCACAACCTTGACGGAACAGTATGGGGAGACACAACCTATGCGAACGACAAGCTAGTGATGAAATGGAATGCCGAATGGGACAGAGGCAATGATGAAAGCTGGACTGACCCTGACGGATATGACGCCTGGTTAGACAATGAATGGAACGGAAAGGCCAAGGGCGGATCAGGATCTGTGTGGCACTACAAGATACAGTGGGTCGGAATATGCACAGATGGAGAATACTTCACAGACGGAGGATATTGCGTCTGGGGACAGTTTGAAGTCCTTATGGACCAAGGATCAGACCCTAACTATGGGCCAGGACACCTTTGGTTCGCGCATGCAAAACCTAATGGATATGGGAACTAAGTTCCTTTTTTATTTTTTTATATTTCCTTGAGCAATTCCCGCAAATCCCTTATTCTATAATCTGAATTCAATTCCTTGATTTTTATTTCAGGATGAGCATACAGGTAAGTCACTATATTTGAAGCGACATCCTTCATAGCCATGTCGTCTGCGCTGTCTCCAACCACGATGATCTTGTCGAAGTTTTTGCCATTAATATACTCCTTAAGTACATCGGATTTGGTCCTCAGCACATTCCTCGCATGAGTGTTCACTGCGAATACATTTTTCTCATTGAAGTAAGACCCTATCTTCAGACCTTCTATGAACATCGGCAGCGAACCTGGGGAGGTATTCGATATGATGATCTGCTCATGCTTAGACTTTGCGATAGCTCCCAAGACCTCATCGACGTGCTTGTTCGGACGGAGATACTTCAAAGTCATCTCAAAGTGATTGTTGCTTGTCTCAAAGCACGCTGCCTGGAGCTCGACATGCCTCTCGTGACATTCATTGGGTAGGATAACCTGGAAATACTTGTACCAATGAGAGCCGTACAGGCCATGCGCCTGCTCTGGCGACAGTCTTTCAGAATAATTGAATTTTGCCAGGACTGCGTTTGTGACGTCTATAGTTGCAAGATCTGTGCCATGCTCAAGGACACCGTGCAGGTCCCAGACGAAAAGTTTCATGAACTTTTTAAGAAAATATAAGATATATAAAGGTTTACTTGACTGTAACGCTCTTCGCAAGATTCCTCGGCTTATCCGGATTAATATTCCTCAAAATTGACATGTGATAAGAAAGCATCTGTATCGGAATCAACGCTGCAATCGGCGTCAACAAGCCGCAGTCAGGTATCTTGATCCATGAATTGAAAATAGTGTTGTCTTTAGGGGAAATGCCAATAATGTTCCCTCCGCGAGCCTCGACTTCCTTCGCGTTGTTCAATATACTCAGCTCATCTGAAACAAGAACAAGGCAAGGAGTGTCCTTCTGCACAAGAGCCAATGGACCGTGCTTCAATTCCCCGCCAGCGAAAGCATGAGCATCCTGATAACCAACTTCCTGGAACTTTATCGAGGCTTCCTGCGCTATTGGATAGTTGAGGTTCTTGCCTATTATCATCATCCGCTGCTGGTTGATTATGCTCTCTGCAATCTTCCTTATCCTCTCCTCGTAACGAGGGTTGAGCATGTCGTTGACCTTGCCTGCTAGCTCTTCCAAAATCCTCTTGCCTTCCTCAAGCTTGTTCGCGTAGCCGTAAGCAAGCAAAGACATCACAGACAATTGGCCTGTGGTGGCTTTTGTTGACGCGACGCCCTGCTCAGGACCTGCGTTTATCATCATGGGGTAATCTGAAATCCGCTCCATCGACGAGCCAAGAGCATTCAATATGGAAATTATCTTCGAACCTCTTGATTTCGCATACTTGATGACTTCCAGGACATCTGCAGTCTCTCCTGACTGGGAAACAGTGATGAGCACAGAATCCTTGCCAAGGAAATTCCCGTACTTGCCTATGAACTCGGAAGAAGGAGTGAAATGGGTTATCTTTCCAGAGACTTTCGAGAACATGTACTCGCCGAACAAGCATACTTTCGAAGCTGTTCCGCAGCCTGTCAGGAAGATGTTCTTCGCCTTCTTCAGTTGGATGATGGCATTCTTGAGGTTTCCGTTCTGCTTCAATGCATTTCGCATCGACTTCTTCTGCTCAAAGATTTCCTTTATCATGAAATGCTGGTAAGAGCCCTTCTCGTTTGTCGATAGATTCCATGGAATAGTGATTAACCTCTTTTGGACCTGCTTTCCGGATTCCAGACTGAAGAACCTAGGCAATGGATCCAAGACGACCATCTCACCAGGATCAAGATAAAGCACATTCTTGGTGAAGTTCAGGAACCCAAGGACATCCGAAGAGATAAAATACTCGTTTTTCCCAACGCCGACAATCAGAGGAGAGCCTGTCCTTGCTGCGACAATCTTCTTCTCGTCAACCTTCATCGCGACAAGAGCGTTTGAGCCTTCCAACAGCTTGAAAGTCTTCTTGAATGCTTCTTCAAAGCCCAAATCAAGGAACTTCTCTATAAGATGAGCTGCTATCTCAGTGTCTGTCTCTGAAACAGGCTTTATCTTGTATTTTTTCTTCAATTCCTGGTAATTCTCGATGATTCCGTTGTGAACGACGTAAATCTTCTTATTTTTAGACCAATGAGGGTGAGCGTTGGTTTTTGTTACGCCGCCTGTTGTCGCCCATCTCGTATGCGAAATTGCTATAGTTGATTTAGGATCTTTTAATAATGATATTGGCGCTTCGCTAATAGCTCCAACCTCTTTAATAATTGTAAGCTTATTATTAGTCAAAGAAGCGATCCCCCAGGAATCATAACCCCTGTATTCAAGGTTCTTCAAACCGTCTAGAACAACTCTCTGAGCATTTCTGTTTCCAATATAGCCGACTATGCCGCACATTGCTATCAACCTCTATTACAAAAAGAATCATTTAGGGATTCAACTGATTTATAAGACTTGCGAAAGCTAGAAAATCAGCACGATAAGCACTGACAGCAAGACCATGTTTCCGAGGTCTGTTATGGAAGTAGTTATTGGGATCAAGAAGTTGTTCGGATCCTCTTCCTTGCTGAAGAAGTACACTCCTGCTGATGTCGAGACGAGCATCAATATGCCTATGAGCAAGATGACATCCAGTATGACGATGAACATAACTTTCGAGGCGAGCATTGAAGTGAAAGGATGGCCGGAAATGCTAGAGATGGCCAGAGCTGCAATCGCGCTTAGCAATCCGGTGATTATTGCAAGCACGAATATCTGCATGAACAGCTTCCTTATCGAAGAGACGACCCACCACCTGCCCTTTATCTTGCCTTCATGGAGCATCGTCGAGAATTTTGATGACATGATGATCCCGTAATTACCTATCATACCGTTAAGGACAGGCAGCAATATTATGAGGGGTATTATCGAAACTAATGTTGACTTTATGTACTCGAGCGAAAGGCCGCCGAAAGAGCTGATGACAGACGCCAACAGTAATATCCCGAGGCTTTCCCTGATTATTGTTCGCGGAATGTTAGCATGAGGGCCGTATTCCTTCATGTAGAAAAGCGT
>DATDVX010000061.1:0-7228 GCA_035289885.1 Candidatus Nanoarchaeia archaeon
AGTCTTTCCGGGTTCATGAATTCCCATACAGCGAGGCAGACGTCCTGGTCGCAGCTGTTCACGTGGAGGTTTACCTCATATTCCCCGTCTTTCTTAAAAGAATCATAGAATCCCTGCGTTATCGCCACATACGCTTGGTAGCATGTGCTTCGTGTTGCCGAGCGGTTCACGCCGACATGGTGGTCGAAGTTTGCGAATGGCCCTCTTCCGTTCACTTTCGGGATGTACATGGGAACATCGCTGACATACCCGTCCAAGGCAACGGAGAAATTAGGATGTGTCTCTGTGAACTCCTTGTTGCTAGGCACTACAAGCCTTGGTTTCACATGCAATAGTCTTGCCATAGGTATAATCAAGAAAAAGGCCATATATAAAGTTTACTACTATAGGATAATGACAAGCCTCTGGAGGGATTTGAACCCCCGACCTGCTGATTACGAATCAGCCGCTCTACCACTGAGCTACAGAGGCATGAAAATTATTTCTTCACTCCAAGCCTTTCCCCGATTTCCTTGATTCCTAGGTCGACCTGGCATTTCGGGCATATCGATTTCCCTTTGAAGTAAGTCCCTCTGATCTTCCCGAGGAATGTCTCGGTTATATCGGCACCGCATATTGCGCATTTCATGGATAAAGTGTTGAGAACAGCTCTTTTTAAGCCTTGCTTCAAAGCCTATGCAAACCTGCTGTATCCCTGAGAACTCAAGGCTCTGGCTGTGCCTTTTTTCTTAAGAAGAGGTGAGAGTTTTGAGTGGTCTACTGCCCTCACCATTTCCGGCAGCCCGCCATACAACCTTTTTGCCAATGGAGCAAGGTGGAGGTCAGGATCATCAAGCCTGCCTTCAAGCAAGTCGTGCAACAGGGCAAGATGGCCTTGTGCATATAGGTAATGGTAGCCTGTGGCTTCATGCAATATAGTTCTTGCGATCAGTTCGCTGCGCAGTCCATGGAATGGGGAAGGCCCGTGCATGCATCTAGGCACAAAGTCCATCGTTCTGCCGTCCTGCCTTGCGCATGCTTCTGCATAGACGCGCCTTATCAGGTTTCCAGAATCAACGCTCGGATATCCGAGGAACGTGTCTATTTTTTCCCTGGCTGACCTTGCAGGCTCGCGAAGCCTTAATTTGTATGCGTTCTTGCCGTGCGCCCTGCGTGCGGTCTTTCTTATGCTCACGCCTGCCCTCATCAGGTGGAAAAGCAATTGCAAGCATATCTTTGTCTTGGCATGTGATCGTAAACGCTTGTCGAGAGGGTATACTTCCGTAGCAGTCCGGCCCAAGTCAGCAGTGCTCAATGGCTGCGAAGGGCTGAAAAGATAAATAAATCTGTGCGCGAGGTGGACAAGGTTGTATTGTTCTTCGCTCATTGCTGTTTTGCGGTATCTAAAACCTTAAAAACCTTGCTCATTGGCATTTAGTTAATGAACATCGGCGGCCAGGCTTTGGTTGAAGGGGTGATGATGAGAGGTCCGACACATTATTCCATGGCAGTCCGGACTCCCTCGAAGAAGATAGAGACAAAAGTTGTCCACAAGGAATCTCCTGCCCACAGGTACAAGAAACTAATTTTCATCCGAGGCTTGCTTGTCCTTGTTGACACATTGATCATAGGCTTGAAGGCGTTGATGTGGTCCGGCGAGAAGTCTTCTGACGAGAAGATAACGAAGAAGGAGTCGTTCTTCACAATATTGATAAGCCTCGCAGCTACAATCCTGTTTTTCATCCTCATCCCGTTGTGGATAAGCAAGCTGGTAACCTCAAGCACCTTGGCGTTCAACATAGTGGACGGGTTGCTTCGCGTTCTTGTGTTCGTCGTTTATGTCCTGATAATCGCAAGAATGAAGGATGTCAAAAGGACTTTCCAGTATCATGGCGCAGAGCACATGACGATTGCCTGTTTCGAGGATAAGAAAGCGCTGACGTTGAAAAATATAAAAAAATATTCTCCAATCCATGAGAGATGCGGCACTGCGTTCATCTTCATCGTGCTTATCCTGTCGATAATAATCTTCTCATTCATAACATCGAATGTATTTTACATTAAATTTCTGTCTCGTATCGTGTTGATACCAGTGATAGCCGGGATTTCTTACGAAATACTAAAATTCTCTGCCAGGCATCCGAAGTTCTTCATATTCAAGATCTTCGTCATCCCGGGCCTTTGGTTCCAGAAGATAACGACAGCTTACCCTCACAATGACCAGATAGAGGTTGCTGTAGCTTCATTGAAGGCCTTGCTGAAGAAGGAAAAAGCATAAAAGAGCCTGATTCTGGATAATTGATATGAGAAGAAGAATCGCCATAGTGGAAAAGGAAAAGTGCCACCCGATGCAATGCCCGGGCACATGGTACTGCATAAAGGTCTGCCCTATAAACAGGATGGGCAAGGAATGCAAGACCAAGGGAGCTGACGGCAAGGTCCAGATAGATGAGACATTGTCATCTGACGCCTGCAGGATATGCGCACATGCCTGTCCTTTCGGAGCGATCCACATCATCAACCTCCCGGAAAAGCTCAATGAGGATCCGATATTCAGGTACGGAGAGAATGCTTTTGAGCTCTTCAGGCTGCCGAAGATGAAGGAGAATGAGATAGTGGGTATTCTAGGTAGGAACGGCATCGGGAAATCAACTGCCCTGAACATACTGACGGGGAACATAACTCCGAACTTCGGAGATTACAAGTACATTCCTGGTCCTGACCAGATAATCGAGAAGTACGCGAAGACTTACCTTGGTGATTATTTCAAGAAGCTTTACAACGGAAGGATAAAGCTGGCTTACAAGCCCCAAAAGATAAGCGATATTCCGAAAGTTTTCAGCGGCACTGTCAAGGATGTCATCGACAAGTTCGATGAGAAGAACACCGGCAATGACCTGCTGAAAGATCTGGACATCTCCCACTTGAAATCAAGGGAAGTATCGAAGCTATCAGGCGGTGAGCTGCAGAGGCTGGCAGTCGCAGCTACTCTGATGAAAAAGGCAGACGTCTATTATTTTGACGAGCCAGCTTCTTTCCTGGATGTCACTTCAAGGATAAAGGTCGCTAAATTGATCCGCGGGATAAAGAACGCGTCAGTGATGGTAGTAGAGCATGACTTGGCCACATTGGATTACGTCTCAGACGAGATCCAGATAATTTACGGCGAGCAGGCCTGCTACGGAATCATTTCGCAGTCAAAGGGCGTCAGCCGAGGGATAAATGAGTATCTTGATGGTTTCCTGCCTGATGAAAACATAAGGTTCAGGAACTACAAGATAGCTTTCAGGAAGCCTATCATCGAGAATTACAAGAAAGAAGTTCTTTCAAGCTTGCCATCGTTGACAAAGAGCTTCGACAGCTTCAAGCTCAACATCAATCCTGCTGTGATCAACAGGTCAGAGGTCATGGCTGTCATGGGGCCTAACGGGCTTGGAAAATCAACATTCCTGAAATTATTGGCAGGAGAGATACATCCTGATTCAGGCCAGATTGAAAGATTGAAGATAGCTTACAAGCCACAGTACCTGGAAGCCCATGATGAATTGGTCGACGACTTCCTCAAGAGGTCTGCTGGCGATGAGTATGAGACTGGCTGGTACAAGACGAACATTCTTGAGAAGCTGAACATAAAAGCTCTTCTCCAAAGCAATCTTCTTCACTTGTCCGGCGGGGAATTGCAGAAGGTTTTCATCGGAGCTTGCCTGTCATCAGATGCTGAAGTCCTTGCCTTGGACGAGCCATCTGCCTTCATCGATGTGGAAGATAGGCTGAAGGTCGCAGAGGTCATCAAGGAATTCACTCATAAGAAGAAGGTCGCTGCGATTGTTGTCGACCATGACGTCCAGTTCATCGATTATCTCGCTGACACGATGCTTGTCTTCGAGGGAATCCCGGGAAAGGAAGGCCATGTATTCGGTCCTGTAAAGAAAGAGGAAGGGATGAACCGCGTCTTGAAATTCCTCAGCATCACCTACAGGAAGGACAAGGAAACAAACCGCCCAAGGATCAACAAGCCGGATTCGCAGCTGGACAAGGAGCAGAGAAGCTCTGGCAAGTTCTATTACGTTTAGAGTCTATTCTTTGTAATTATGGCCAAAAATTATTTTTTCAAGATACAGCTCCCGCAAGCTCGTATTATAAGAATAAACCACTCTCAATTTTCCAATCCAAATCCTACAACTTCCTTTGAGGTCATAGTGAAGATGTTTATACCTCTCAGGATTCTCGCTCACTTCCTCTACTTTAGTTTTTATTCGTTCTTGCACGACTTTATCTAATTTCTTAAAATCTTTTGAGAATTCCTTTGTTGGTAGGATATTATAGGGTGTTCCAATCGTCAAAATCCCTCTTCTTAATCTGTTCCTTTGCTTTCTTGTAAGAATCCATAAATTCCTTGTTCCCCATCAGTTCTATAGATTCGACAATAGCATCAAAGTCCTCTTTGACCTTTACCAGGTCTGCAATTGCCTGTTTATTTATGGTTACTGTTTCCATACAGCTCAATAGTACTTGAGACTTTATATAGCTTGCGGATGAAATAACGGAAATTCATGCTGAAGGATGTTTAGCCAAAGTTTATGGGGAGGTTCTACGTTTGGAGCTTATTGCCCGTATCTTCTTCTTGCATCTTGATATCTTTTTTCTATCTGGTCCTTTATCAGTAAAGGCTGGAGATACAACGACATGCCCGCAACAATAACAAGCAGGTCATTTGTCGGGGTTTTATTTCCAAAGAAAGAATACCAACCGGTTAGAGCAACTAGCAGTCCGATACTTGTTAAACGATCTTGCAGGTTTTCTTTCTTTTCTCGCTTATGTGTTCTTTCGGCTTCTTCAAGAGAATTTTCTAAGTTCATGTCATATAAATCAACTATGCGAATATTTAAACCATTCGACTAACCTAAAACTTAATATACAACTTATAGTTTCTAGAGAGTAATAAACCACAATAGGTAGTATAAAAATGAAATGCCCCTACTGCAACTCGGATGACCTGAAAGTCATAGATTCGCGTGATAGCGAGACCTCAATCCGGAGAAGGAGGGAATGCAACAAGTGCGAGAAGCGCTTCACGACTTACGAGCGCGTGGAGATGATTGATCTCATGGTAATAAAGAAGGACGGGACTTTGCAGGCTTTCGACAGGGAAAAATTGAAGAGAAGCCTCATCAAGCCGTGCGAGAAGCGTCCGATAACAATGGAGCAGATAGAGGATGTCGTCAGCAGGATTGACGCTAGGTTGAGGAAGGATGATTCCACTGAAATCCCGAGCAAGAAGATCGGAGAGCTTGTCTGCGAGGAGCTGAAGAAGCTGGACAAGGTCGCTTACATAAGGTTCGCATCGGTCTACAAGGATTTTGATGACGTGAAGGATTTCGAGAAGGAAGTAAAGGCTTTGAAATGAATTCTACTTGAACAGCTGCTGTGTTCTGGATTTGATCTCAGCAACGCTGAGCACGCCGACGTTCCTGGAGACCTCTTTTCCGTCTTTCAGGAATACCAAAGCAGGGACTCCTCTGACTCCGAATCTTTTCGCGAGCTCGATGTTCTGGTCCACGTCTATCTTGCATATCTTTACATGAGGTACCTCTTTCTGCGCAGCCTCGAGTATTGGCAGCAGTTGCTTGCACGGATTGCACCATACTGCCCAGAAATCAAGCACTACATTGCCTTTCATCGCTTCTGCTTCGAAATTTGAGTGGTCCAGTTCTTTCATGATATGCATCCTCCAAAATGACCATTTAAAAGGTTTTCTAAAAGGAAAATAAAAAAGTTTTAGCTGCAGCCCATCGAGTTCCCGCAGTTCAGGCACTTGTAGCAGCTGCCGTTCCTTACGGTGATGTGGCCGCATAAACTGCACGCAGGCGCGTCGCCCATCATGCTTCCGAGCTGCTGTTCCATCGCCTTTATAGATGTGACTTCAGGCAATGCCTGTTCCTCGTGCGATGCAACTGGAAGTTTTGCCTGCAGCGTTTCATTGGATTTCATCCCATTGTGCTGCGCATCTGCCTTCCTCATGAAGTCATTTATACCTTTCTGCGTCATTTGAGGTGAGATGTGCACGAAGTCAGTCCTCCCAAGGTACTCCATCCCCAAGACTCTGAAAACGAAGTCAATGACAGATGTCGCTGTCTTGATGTTCGGATGGTCAGTCATTCCATTTGGCTCGAACCTCGTGAAAGTGAAAGTCTTCACGAACTTCTCAAGAGGAACACCATACTGCAATCCTATAGATACTGCAATCGCAAAGCAGCTCAGCATGCTCCTGAACGCTGCGCCTTCCTTGTGCATGTCCAGGAATATCTCCCCGAGCCTTCCGTCAGGATATTCCCCTGTCCTCAGGTAGACTTTCTGCCCGCCGACATACGATCCAACTGTGAAACCCTGCCGCTTTGCCTGCAGAGGTTCTTCAGTGCTGCGCTTTAATTCATCAGCGATATCTTCAGCTTGCTTTTTCTTAGCTCCGCTGCTCAATGGCTGCGATAGCTTGCAATTATCTCTATACAAAGCGACAGCCTTCAATCCAATTTTCCACGCTTCCATGTAGATTTTTTCAATCTCCTGAACCGTGCTTGTCTCTGGCATATTTACGGTTTTTGAAATAGCTCCTGATATGAAAGGCTGCGCTGCTGCCATTATGTTTATGTGCCCCATCGGATCGATGAATCTTTTCCCCATGCCGCACTTGTTTGCGCAGTCGAATACTGCGTAGTGCTCTTCCTTAACATGCGGAGCTCCCTCTATTGTCTGGGCTCCTCCGATGTATGCTTCAGCCTGCTCAATCTTCCTTGAGTCAAGCCCTCTCTTCTTCAGCTCATCAGGGTTTATGTGCGGCGTGTACTTGTCAAGGCTCTTCGAGATGTTCACTGTTTTTTCCGCTTCCTCAATCTGCTCTTTCGTAAATCCTAACTTCTTCAGTTCCTCGGGGTTTATGTGAGGGCAGCCGTTCAGTGTCCCATAGCCCAGCATGTAATCAAGTATGTCCTGCACCTGTCCTTCGTTATAACTTAAATTCTGCAATGCTCGTGTGACAGATTGGTTCACAATCTTGAAATAGCCTCCGCCTGCAAGTTTCTTCCACTTGACCAATGAGAAATCCGGCTCGACTCCAGTTGTGTCGCAATCGAGTAGCAACCCGATAGTTCCGGTCGGAGCGAGTACACTGACCTGTGAATTCCTTGCTCCATGCTTCTCAACAAGTTTGATCACTTTGTCCCAGTCTTCCCTTGCAGCGCTCAATAAATTC